>NZ_LR732484.1 GCF_902506425.1 Novosphingobium sp. 9U
GGGCCACGCGGCCGGCTCGTGCCTTTCAATCTCTCCAGCACCGCCGATCGCGAGACGCCGAGCGTCTGTGCGATCGCCTTCACGGCAAATCGTCCTCTAAGGGCGAGCGCATGAGCAAGGTCGGTTTATGGGATGGCCCGCCCCTTTTCCCCGGCTTCGGATATGATGCCGGTGCTTGAGAAGGAAAGGAGCGGACCGATGTCTATTGTGATCCTTGGCGTTGATCTGGGCAAGAATGCCTGCAGCGTGGTGGGCGTCGATGCGGCAGGCGCTGTGATCGTACGCAGGTCAATGCGGCGCCAGACGCTGATCGACTATGTGGCCAAGCTTCCGACGTGCGTGGTTGCGATGGAAGCATGCTGCGGGGCCCATCATCTGGGGCGCCTTTTTGCCGCACACGGACACGAGATCAGGCTGATGTCGCCGGAGTACGTGCGCCCATATGTCAAAGCGCAGAAGAATGATGATCGTGATGCAGAGGGGATCGCTGAGGCGGCCTCGCGTCCAACCATGCGTTTCGTCGAACTCAAGACTCAGGAGCAGTTGGACATTCAGACACTCCACCGCGTCCGTTCCCGCCTGGTGGCCGAGCGCAGGAGCCTGATCAATCAACTGCGGGCGATCCTGCTGGAGCGCGGGACGATTTTCCCGGTTGGGCGACGCAAGCTGGAACTCGGCATTGATGCGATGCTGGCTGACGGGGATACGACATTGTCACCACGGCTGCGCCAGCTCGTGGGCGAACTGCGCGCCGAGTGGCGCGGCCTCGATGCAAGGATCGAAGCTCTGAACGGCGAGTTCATCGAGATGGCTCGTAATGACGAGAATGCGCGGCGGCTCACGTCCATCCCGGGCGTCGGAGTACTGAACGCAACCGCCCTTATCGCAGCGGTCGGCGATGCCAGCAGCTTTGCCAAGGCGCGAGATCTGGGTGCATGGCTCGGACTGGTGCCACGGCAACACACGACAGGAGGCAAGCCACGGCTGCTCGGCATCTCCAAGCGCGGCAACACCTACTTACGGACTTCGCTCATTCACGGCGCAAGAGCGGCACTACCATCATTGTCGCAAAGCGAGACCCCACTGGGACGCTGGCTGAAAGGCATGATCGAGCGCGGTATCCACCGCAATGCGATCGTCGTCGCATTGGCCAACAAGCTGGCGCGGATTGCTTGGGCAGCCTTGCGCAAGGGAGCAACTTTCGAGCGCGGCTACCCAGTCGCGGCATAACCTGATCGGCCGCATGCACGCCCGTGCGTAGGCCAACGATGTTTGCAGGAAGGATCGTGAAGATGGCCTGACAGTCGATCGGCGTCTGGAAAGCCCGGCCAAAAAATGGCACTCGTTGCCGATGTGTTTATTGAGGCTCCAGGCGCGCGGATGTCCATCTTGGCCATGGGTTACCCATGAGACCGCATACGTTGACGCAGACTGATCAGATCACCTCAAAATCTCGCTTGCAGACGGGGCGGGCCATACGTTTTTTGGGCGCACCTTGTCCAGCGCTTCCTTCAGGATCTCGACTTCCATGGTCTTGCGGCCGAGCTGACGCTCAAGCTCGCGGATGCGCTGATCCATCTGCCGGACGAGCCGGTTGCTGGTCACATCGTCGTCGCCGGTCACCGCGACACTGCCTCCTTCGAGCATTAGCCGCCGCCAACGATACAGCAGGTTGGCCGACACGCCATTACGGCGCGCCACGACCGATATGCTGGCACTGCCGTCCAGCGTCTCCTCTACGATCCGCAGCTTCTCCGCAGCCGACCAGAAGCGGCGACGCCCGCCATCAGCGATAACCTCAAATCCAGACATAAGCATGTGCTCAGGGGATAGCCCCAAGCCTCCATTCTATGCCTGAGGGGTGCCCGGACGAAACGGGGGCCAGCTCACAAAGCAACAGGCGTCACCTGTGCCGCAATCTTACGCGACGTACTCCCCTGAGGGCACCGGCGCGGCCAAGCCGATGATGAGCTTTACCGACGGTGGCGGCGCCGCGAGCCCGGTGTCTCCGGCAAATTTGGAAACCTCGCTATGAACAACGAGCCAACACCTTTCCCAGGCAGTGGGTCACGCACCGGAGCAGGGTCCGGACAACCTCAGGACAACATCGTCGACTTGGTGCGGCAGCTCACCAGCCAAGGCTCGCACCTGGCCGAACAGCAGCTTCAACTCATCCTCGCCGAAGTCCGCGAGACCACGAATGACCTGAAGGTCGCCGTGGGTGGCATGCTCGGCGCGGCTGTCGTCGGCATAGCCGGCCTGGGTGTCGTCCTGATGGGTCTCGCCTATCTGTTAGGCGACGCGATCGAGAATCTTGGCCTCGCCACGCTGATCGTCGGGATCGTGACTCTCGTCGTTGCAGCCATCCTTTATGCCAGCGCACGCAAGAAGATGAACGCTGCGCATCTCTCGCCAGAGCGGAGCCGCAGGACGCTTGAGCGTACACCTGATGCCGTCCGCGGCGACCTCACTTCTGGAGCATAAGCCATGACCGACCAGACCTACCAGGATCCTGCGGAGATCGAAGCTGACA
>NZ_LR732485.1 GCF_902506425.1 Novosphingobium sp. 9U
CCTGGTGCACCGTCGGCAGGTTCAACACGCACTCGCCCGTCCGCATCATGTTCTGCGGCGTCTGAGATGCGGTCTGCAGGCCGAGCATGCACCGCCAACCTAGCCACCATGCCGACGACATCGGCGCGAGGTTAGCGGTTCCGTCCTCATTCACGGTGCTGATCAGCACGACGGGCGTGCCTAGGTACAGGATGGATGGCTCGATGGTCACGTGATCTGTCATGTGAGAAGCTCCGTTTAGGTCGTGGGCCCTCATGGAACGGCGCACCAACTGCTAAACTCCGCTTCTTGCACTGGAATTGGCAGGTCCGCCCGCTCGCACAGGCGAGCTATAAGCGGCAGCCAGCTGCCTGACCCGGTTTCGGCCATTCGGAGCGCCCTTCCCGCTCCCCGACTTCCGCCGTTGGTTCATATCCGGGCGGATGCCTCTAGAGAGCCGAGCAACAGCCTTGATGGGGGCCATAGGCCGGATTGCTGTCATCAAGGTTCCAGCTCTACGCCGAAGGGGATGTGGTCGTTGTCGAGCTGGCCCTGCAAGGCACGCATATGGGTGACCTGCACCTGGCCGACGGCACCCTTGCGCCCGCCGGCAAGCGGATGGACGTGCGGTGCTGCGATGTGTTCCATTTGAAGGAGGGCAAGGTCACGTCCTTCCACTGCTACAACGCGGCGTCAGTGCTGCTCCAGCAACTCGGCGTGCTAGGCAACCTGGAGCCAGTGTTGCAGAACTAAGTGAGAGAAGCGCCGCTACATTTGGCGGCGCTCTCCTAAACAACGATCTCGACGTCACACCGATTGATCCCAGCTCATTACTGCGTGGCTGACACTAGCGCGATCTTGCCGATTGACTGCCCGCTCTCTAGAAGAGCATGGGCTCGCCTCAGGTTCGCTGCCGTGAGAGGCTCCGGTGCATCGCAGAGCGTCGTACCCAGAACACCCTGATCAACGAGGCGCGATACCTCATCGAGCAAATGGTGTTGTTCAATCATGTCAGCTGTCGCGAACAGCGGACGCGCGAACATGAACTCCCAGCTGACGGTGATCGCCTTGCGCTTAAGAGATACGATGTCGAAACTCGCCGGGTCGTCGATCAGCGCGACATAACCTTGTGCGGCCACGATCTGCGGCAGGATCGGCAGATAATGGTCGCTCGCGGTGAGACTGGCGACATACTCGACCTCCGGCAGGCCCAGAGCGGTCAGCTGCTCGGGCAGCGGCCGGCTGTGGTCGACGACATGGTGCGCGCCCATCCGCCGCACCCAGGCTGCCGTTTCTGACCGGGATGCAGTGGCGATGACCGTCAGCCCGGTCAGTTGCCGCGCGAGTTGGATCAGGATGGAGCCGACCCCGCCTGCGCCCCCTATCACCAAAAGCGTGCCCTGCCCTGCCCCGTTACCCGCACCTCTCTGCGAGACCCGCAGGCGATCGAACAGCAGTTCCCACGCAGTAATCGCGGTGAGAGGAAGCACTGCAGCCTCAGCCCAATCCAGCGTTCTGGGTTTGTGGCCGACGATCCGCTCGTCCACGAGGTGGAGTTCGGCATTGGTACCTGGGCGGCTGATATCGCCGGCGTAGAAGACCTCGTCGCCCGGCTTGAACAGGGTGACGTCGCTACCCACCGCCTCCACGATGCCGGCCGCATCCCAACCGAGGATCTTGGGTCGGCAGTCCGGCGCCGCGGTGCTCGCGCGTACCTTGACGTCCACGGGATTGACCGAGACCGCCTTTACACGCACCAGCAAGTCGCGCGGGCCCGGTACCGGCTCGGCAATGGTGACGTCGAGCAGCGCATCCTCGCGAGCGATGGCGCCCGGCTCGACATATCCTACAGCTTTCATGACTTTCCTGCCTGTTCCCCGGCCGGCGCGGCTCTCGCGCACCGGACCGTGGTGGATCGATGGGACGTGCACGGACACCTCAGTGCGGGATGGGGTTGTCGACCAGCGCCTGATTGAAGCCGTTGACCAGGGCATGCTCTCCCGAACCGGGATTGTCGCGCATGGCCTTGACGCCTTCGACCAGAGCCTCGTCCGCATCGGTGGCGAGCACGGCCATCGTCTGCTCGATGAACGCGTCCAGCGGCATGGCGCGCGGATCGTCACCCTTCTTGATGAGGTCGGTGTTCACCCAGGGCGGCGCAATCTCGCGCACGCGCACGCCGGTGTCACGCAGCATGAAGCGCTGAGAGAGCGTGTAGGAGTGCAGCGCCGCCTTGGTCGCCGAATAGACCGCGGTCGTTGCCAACGGCACGAAGGCGAGCACCGACGTGTTGTTGATCACGGTTGCTTGCGGCTGCTGCTTGAGGCGTTCGATCAGCGCGGAGGTCATGCGGATCGGACCGAGCAGATTGGTGGTGATCACCCGCTGCGCTTGTGCATCGTCCATTTCGGCAGACGCATTGTCAAACGGCATGATCCCCGCGTTGTTGATGAGCACATTCAGTGCCGGGAACTCGGTGATCAGATGCTGTGCGGCAGCGGCGATGCTGGCGGGATCGTCGATGTTGAGTTCCACCGCAGCCATGCCGGGATTGGCTGCAGTGACCTCATCCAGCAAGGCCCGGCGGCGCCCGGCAATCACCACCTGATTGCCGAGTTTGTGGAACGCCTCGGCCAAGCCGCGGCCAATGCCAGAGGTAGCGCCGGTAATAAAGATGGTGTTGCCGGTCATGATCATGGGTTTGTCCTTTGCAAGAATTGGTGGAGCGTCAGAGTGGTCAGGCAGCGCGGACTTCGGCGATCGCAGGGAAGTCCACGTCGGTGCCGACGACATTGTTCATCAGGTTGGTCAGGAAGTTCTCGGCCACGACCGCGACGATCTCGACGATCTGCGCGTCCTCGAAACCGGCTTCGCGCACGCCGGCGAGATCAACGTCGCTAACCTTGCCGCGCCCGAGCGCGATCTGGCGCGCGAACTGTACCGCGGCTGCCGCTTTGGGATCGCTAGCCCTGCCCTGGCGGGCCTGGGCGATCTCCTCGGGGCTCAAGTGTGCAAAATTGAGCGCTGTGTAACTGTGCGCGGCCAGGCAGTACTCGCAGCCGTTCACTTCGGCGACTGCAAGCGCGATCCGCTCGCGGGTGCGCAAGTCCAACGTCCGGGCGAGACCCTCGGCCAGAGAGCTGTAGCCGGCAAGCACGGCCGGGCTGGTCGCCAGGACGCGAAAGAAGTTGGGCACTCGGCCGAGCTTGCCGGCAACCTGGTCGAGCTGGGCCTGAGCCGCAGCAGGTGCGTCGTCGCGCGTGGGGATGGTGATGCGAGCCACTGTCTGTCTCCTTGTGTGCAGGACCGCGGCGCGGCCCCTTCGCTGAGGGAGAGTTAAAGCGGCCCGATCCTCGGGGTAATCGGGTACTTTCAGCAAGCAGCTTCCCAGAATATGGGAAGATCATGGACCGGCTCGAAGCGATGGCAATCCTGATCGATACGATCGAGTGCGGCAGCATGTCTGCAGCCAGTCGCAAGTTGAAGATGCCGGTTACCACGCTCAGCCGAAAGCTGAACGACCTCGAGGAACATCTCGGCACCAGGTTGCTCACACGCTCGACCCGACGGCTGGAACTCACCGACGCCGGAGTTGCCTACGTAAAGGCGTGCCGGCGTATTTTGGAGGACGTCGCCGAAGCGGAGCGCGAGGCTTCGGGCGAGTACCTGGCGCCGCGTGGCGAACTGGTGGTCACTGCCTCGCTCGCCTTCGGACGGCGCCACGTGCTCCCGATCGTCAACGAGTTCCTTGCGCTGCACCCGCAAGTGACGGTCCGCCTGGGCCTGTCAGACCAGCGGCTCGACTTGCTGAGCGAGCATGTGGATCTCGCGGTGCGGATCGGCCGCCTTCCTGACAGCAACCTGGTTGCGCGCCGCGTTGCCGACATCCGCTGGGCCGTGGTCGGCTCGCCCGAGTTCCTGGCCGCGCATGGCGTACCGCGCAGCCCCGAGGATCTGCGCGAGGTGCCATGCGTGGGCGTGGATTTCCTGAACCTTGACACGACCTGGTGCTTCCGACGGCACGGGGAAGCGAGCGACTATCGAGTGCCGATCCAATCGCGCTTGTCGGTCTCGATGACCGAGGCAGCCATCGATGCGGCAATCGCCGGTGTTGGTCTTGCGCAAGTGCTGCGATATCAGGCGACCGATGCCATTGATGCTGGCACCCTGCGAACGGTGCTGGACGACTACGAACCGGGTTCTGTGCCGGTTTCCATCCTCTACCTAGGGGGTGGGCGCATGCCTCTAAAGACCAGAAGCTTCCTGGATTTCGCAGCACCCCGCCTTCAGGAGCGTTTGACCTGATCCAGCTACGGGATAGGGCGGCGGTCGCGTTCGTTGGTCAGCGTATACCTTCGACCCACAAACGCTCACTCAGAGCGGATCATCTGCTCCTCAACTTTGGCCTTCCGTTCATCTCGGTGGCGAGCCCCGTCGGAGAGCGCGATCCGATGGCTTGGTGTCGCCCCATCCTGCTCGGCTGCAGCCGTGGTATGTGCCGGCATTGGCAGGTTTAGTCCGGCGATAAGGCCGCGAAGCTCTTGCCGGGCGATCAGATGGCTTGTGCCGAGATCGCCCAGGTGACCCTTGTCGAGCAAGGTTAAGCCCGAGGGGAACAGCTCTCGATAGATCACGCGTTCAGACAGGCCGCCTGCAATGCGAAAGCCTACCCGCTTGGACAACTCCAGCAACGCTCCGTCAAGGCGGCGCATGTTGCGCGCCTGTAGTTGCTGCGTACGGTTACGCACCACAACCCAGTCCAGCTCCCGGCGCTGCTCGGCCAGGGTCGAGTGCGCGCGCTTCTTGCGCGCTTCCCACATCAACTCGGCATAGAACGACAGCTTCTTGACCTTGAAGGTCTCGCCTTCAACCTGCCCGATCAAGTCGAAGTCGACAAAGCTGTCGTTGAGAGGCGTCACCAGCGTGTCGGCTGTCGCGGCCACGTGGCGGCTTAGCGGATCGTCTTTGCCGGGCGTGTCAAATACAAGGAAGTCTTGCCCTTCGGCTATGTCCTGAGCCAGGCTGTCGAGCTCGCCCACGTCCGTGCCGTCGTAGACGGCGAAGCGAGTGCCGGGCAGTCTGATCGCGCGCCGCTTCTCGGTGTCGAGCCGGTTCTCCATGTAACGAAAGAGCGTGCGCTGGCGGTGGTCCAGGTCGACACAAGCGACGTTGGCGCCTTGGTGAGCCAGCGCAATGGCGACATGGACGGCGGTGGTCGACTTGCCGGTACCGCCCTTTTCGTTAGCGAAAACAATCCGGTGCGTTGTCACGGTGTCTCCCTAGTTGCCCGGCCCGCGAGATGGCTGCTTCGCGGATCCGAGCGGGCGAGCACGTATACCGAAGCGGCCAGCGCCATTGCAAATGACCCACGCTTTTGATCCACTGTTGCGGATCGCCTGCCACAACCACCACCCGCTGAAATTCGTGCGTAGCAAGGACGCCATGCTGGGCGACAGCTTCTCGCGTCTTTCGAGGACATGAAAGGCCGCACGCCGGAAACCGAAGCCGCCCGTCGATCGTTTAGCTTCGTTCAAACGGATATGTCCGCGCGCCGCGCGGTTTCATCAAGCTTACAAGGCAAGTCAATGGCGAAGAGAGAAGGCTTCCCACCCAAGGGTGCGGAAGCGATCGCGCACCGTCCTCCGGTGCCGGATACATCGCGTTGGGTCGCAAAGCGCAAAGCCGAGGTTGTGGCTGCAATCGAAAGCGGGGCTCTGTCGATGAGCGAAGCTTGCGAACGGTATCAGCTGACACCCGAGGAGTTGACTGCATGGCAGCAGGCGGTGAGCCGCAACGGCACAGCTGGTCTTGGCGCCAAAAGCATCCAACGAGAGCGTCTGAAACGAGAAGATCGGCGTTCCTGATTTGAACCGTCAGCTTCTGTTGCTGGGCAAGGCTCCCAGTGGGTGACGGACAAGGACGTCGTCCATGTCCGCCCCGCGAGGGATAACGGCGCGTGTCTGGGCGAACCCGGCGCCAACATAAATTTTGGGCGCAGGTGCCAAACGCCAAGTGCGCTAGCCCCCTCAGTGTAAGCCCTTTCTGGGTCGTCGCGGAAAACGTTCACTGAAGTCTTCGAAGAAAACTCCAATGCCTTCTAGCGCGAGTTTCGCGCGGAAGGCGCTTAGAGCTTCAAGCTCGGTTGCGAACGACGTGTGCCATAAGGTGGACGTCCCTTGGTCATCTACGACTTCCAGGCGCCAGGTGGAGCGATCTTCTAAACGATAGATCTGAACCTCAATTTCGCGGCCATCTCGAGTGATACCGTGGCTCAGGTGCGAATAGACCAGTTCAGGTAGGCCCTCAAATCCACTTATCACCGCGCCCCCTCGTGACTTGTTTGCAGCGCACCCTTCGATGGGCTCGCTTGGACCGCTCTTTTCACACGTTGGAGCTGACAAGCAAGCCGGATCATTGCGGGTGGGCGTGGCCCTGCCGGCAAGAAGGAACGCTGATCCGAAGGGCAGCCTTCCGCCGGGTGCCCGGAAAAGGACGCCAAAGCGCCCGTCCGTTATGCGTCCTCGTGAGCCAGTGCACGGGTCTCATGAGAGTGCCTGAGGATGACGCGGGCCTGCTTCCCTGCCTGCACCTGCGCACTGGCTGAAGGCCACTCGGTGGCTGAAGCCTGGATCTACGCCCGCCCGGTAGCTTCGATTAACGACGAAGCGGCCGTGACAGTCAGGGCAGCGGAAGATCTCGCCGCGCGCCTTGATGGCATCCTTGATGTGGATTTCGGCCCATGCCTCACCAATCCCGATCTCACCGACTTGAGCTCTCGCGCGCATTCTCGCCAACTAGCCCGCAGCCCTTAACGTTCGGCAAAAAGCGAGGGACCGGAAGCGCTTACGGCTGCCGCGATCAATGGTGGCTCATCGACTTGGATATCCAACGATCGACAGGGGTGGACAAAGAAGGCACAAGCTGGTCCGAGAGCGGGTTTAAACGACATGTCCATGTTTTGCGCCCTAGGTCGCCACAAACCCTCGGTGGTCTCGATAGCTCGCGACAAGGATGGGGAATACATCGCCTTGTGCGAGGCTTGCGGTGTTCCGCTGGCGCGCGACAGCGAAGGCAAATGGCATGCGAGGAGGCCGGTCACATCTACCGCCTCGCGTGAGCCAAGCTAAGCCTGCCCGCTTGCTCCCCGATGGGTTGAGGCGGCTCACGCGATTGGGTTCATTCCAATCAACCTGCCCGAAGTGCGACGATCAAGCCTGTGCGCTTTCACGAGCGTGCGCTTAGCAGATGCTGTGGTTCAATCGAGAGCATCGGGATGTCGAGGCGAAAGCACCGTATCGTCTCCGAGGCATTCGGCGCGTCCTTTGCGATGCGTCACACCTGCCTTCCGCGTGCCGGTGAAATCCCGCGCCACATAAACCGGGCCGTGGCACGACGCACACCGTTTCCGGCTCCCGTCAAACTTCCAGACGTCCGCGACAGCCACTCGCTTCCAAACGCCGTTAACCTCGACTTCGATGTAATCCATGAACTGATGCCCCGCTTTCTGTAAGCATTGGCAGCAGTTTAGCTCGTTCGCACGCGGAGCAATCGCGATGTTTTATAGCGGGACCTTAACCATGCTGATGTTGAACGGGCTGCGGCTTGGTCAACTCATCAGCGCCGGGGCAATCATCGAGAGCGGGCAAGAGCCCGACAGCCATCAACGTGCGCTATGTAAGGCTCGCGCGCACCGAGCGATGGGGGAT
>NZ_LR732486.1 GCF_902506425.1 Novosphingobium sp. 9U
GCTCGATCGGGCTAGACCTCGATTTCCTCGTCAGCCTGGGAGAGGGCCGCACGGCCGAACTGGACCTCGCGCGCCTCGAAGACCTGATGCGGCGCTTCGATCGGGGCGACTTCGATCTCGTCGCCGTCGGCCGCGCGATGATCGCGGAGCCCGATTGGCCAAAGCTCGTCCAGGCGGGAGCGCTCGACCAGCTCAAGCCGTTCGCTACCAGCCTCATGGCCGACCCGCTGATGGCCCATGTGAAATAGCCGGACTGGAGATAACCCGATCGGCGCCGGCAAAGACCGGCCTGACACATTCTTGGGAGAGAAACCGATGCCTATTTCCTCGGCGTTCCGCCAATCGCGCCTGCTTACGGCGGCCGCCCTCATGCCGGTACCGGACCTCGCCGCCCCGGCTCTGGCGCAGGAGAGCGCGGCGCCGGCCCCCAGCACTGCGCCGGCGCTCGCGCCCGAGGACGACAGCATCGTCGTGACCGCCCAGCGCCGCTCCGAACGGTCGCGCGACGTGCCGGTCTCGATCACCGCCATCAGCGCCGAACAGATCACCCAATTGGGTTTGCAGCAACTCAACGACGTGGCCAAGGTCACGCCCGGGTTGCGGTTCGACTACGTCGGAACTTTCGTACAGCCGACGATCCGCGGCGTGGGCACGTCGTTCGCCACCTCCGGTGGCCTGGGCAACGTCGCCATCTATGTCGACGGGTTCTACTCGCCCAATCCGCTCGGTTCCGACTTCCAGCTGAGCAACGTCGAGAACGTGCAAGTGCTGAAGGGTCCACAGGGCACGCTGTTCGGCCGCAACACAACGGGCGGCGCGATCCTTGTCACCACCGCAAAGCCGAGTACCGAGGCCGCTGCGAAGTTCGAAGCTTCGTACGGCTCGTTCGATACCGCCCGACTGCAGGGCTACGCCACCTTTGGCCTGGCCGACAACGTTGCGATCGACATCGAGGGCATGTACAAGCGCGGCGACGGCTTTGCGACTGACATCGTCGACGGCGACAAGGACGTGGGCCGCTATCGTATATGGGGCGTGCGCACCGGCGTGAAGGTGGATTTGGGCGACGATGCCTACGTCCTCGTACGCTACGGCCACAATGACACCAACGATCCAACAGCCAACGTCGCCAACGCCTATGTACTGGACGGCGTGCCGCTTTCGGCCGGGCTGCACCCAGCGGTGCAGTCGCTGCTCGGCCCATCCACGGTCGCCACCAAGTATGACGACGTCGCGCTGACGGTGAAGCCCTCGTTCCGTACCAAGTCCAACGCCGTGCAGGGCACCGTGAGCGCCGATCTCGGCAGCATGACGCTGACGTCCTATACGCAGTATCGCAAGGAGAACTCCTACAGCGTCTCGGATCTGGATTACTCGACCGCGTCGCTGTTCAGCCTTTTCCACCCGATCATCAACAAGACCTTCACGCAGGAGTTCCTGCTGAATTCCAACCCGGGCGGGCGGCTTCAGTGGACCGCGGGCGCGTTCTACGTGAGCTTTGTAGACCACTACAATCTGGTGCTCGGCAGCGCGTTCGGTGCGCCGCCATCGCCGATCGCCGAATCGAGCACGACCACGACCTCGCTTGCCGCCTTTGCCGATGCGACGTACCAGCTGACCGACAAGCTCTTCCTCACCGCAGGGCTGCGCTACAGCCATGATGGGGTGCGCGATTCCTACTTCGACCTGCCGAACGCGGCCGGCGGCCTGACGCGGACCGACGTGCCATCGCTCAAGAGCGACCGGGTGACCCCCCGCGTGGTCATCCGCTACAAGCCGACTACCACATCGAGCGTCTATGCCTCGTTCACCCGCGGCTACAAGCCGGGCTTCCTCAACGTCGGCGGCGCCTCACTCGACGGTATCGAGATTGCGCCGGAGAAGATCCAGGCCTGGGAGGTGGGGTACAAGTATGAGACACGCGGCGCCGCCTTCGATGCCGCCGCCTACTACTACGATTACAAGAACCTGCAGGTATCTAGCTACAACGGCACCCAGAGCCTGATCACCAATGCCGCCTCGGCGCGCATCTACGGCCTCGAGGTGCAAGGCCGAGTGAGGCCGCTGGACGGGCTCGATCTCAGCCTGGCGGGTGCCTACACCAATGCTAAATACCGCAACTTCGACACCGCGCCCTTCTACGATCTCGACCAACCATTCCTTTACGTTATCGGGCCGCGGCCGAATGGCGCGTCGGGGCAGCAGATGCTGCGCGCGCCCAAGTTCACCGGCACCTTCAGTGCGCGCTACGCCTTCGAACTGGGTGGCGGACGCTTCGCGCTTTCCGGTAACCTCTACCACACCTCTGCGTTCGCGTTCGACGCGGCTGGCCAGTTCCACCAAGGCGGCTACGAGACGGTCAACCTGCGAGCGGAATGGACCGACCCGTCAGACCAGTACACATTCGCCCTCTACGGAGAGAACGTAACCGACGCCCGCTATCGTACCCAGGTTCTACCCAGCGTCTTCGGGATCGGCAACGTGTGGTCCTACCCGGCGACCATAGGCGCTTCGGTGCGGGTGAAGATCGGAGGCGTGCGCTCGTGACCGAGATCGAGCGGCTACTCGCGATTGAGGCGATCAAAACAGTCAAGGCCAAGTACTTCTATGGCCTCGACCACAAGGACTGGGATCTCTGGCGACAAGAAGTCTTCGCGTCCGATGCAACCTTGCATGTGCCAGAGGCCAGGCCCGAGCCGTGGCTGGGCATCGAGTCGATCATCGCTTGGGTCTCGGCCAGCACGGCTGACCAGGTGTCAGTCCATCACGGCCACATGCCGATCATAGATTTCACTTCAGACAGCACTGCCAGCGGGATCTGGACGATGGAGGACCGCCTGTACCGCACTCGTGAACACCCGCTTGAAGGTGGTCACACGTATCTGCACGGGTTCGGTCATTACCGCGAACGCTACGTGCTTACCGATCGAGGCTGGCGAATCCACAGCACGCAGCTTACCCGCCTGCGGGTTGAGTTGCAGTTGTCACAGTAGGCGGCCCGGCTGACTACCCGGCCTACCGCAAACGTGGTGGAGGTACGCGGATCGAAACCGGCTGACATGAACATGGTGTAATCGCTGGGAGCGGTCCACCACTGCGCGATCGGTGCTGATGCAGGTGGTTGTTCCCCGGTACGATGAAGAACGGGCTCTCGATTGGTGACCGGGCCCAGCATCAGCGGAGAACAACCATGGACGAGTATATTGGTCTTGATGTCTCGATGAAAGAGACGGCGATCTC
>NZ_LR732487.1 GCF_902506425.1 Novosphingobium sp. 9U
GAGGGGGACCGTCCGCGCAGCGGATGGTGGAGGGGGCAGCGCCACGCACCGCCCCCTCCGTCAGCCGCCAGAAGGCGGCTGCCACCTCCCCCGACGGGGAGGATCAACCCCTCATAACAGGAACCACACCCATGCTCGACGCCAACCTGAAGCAACAGCTCTCGCAATATCTCGCCATGCTGCGCGAGCCGATCGAGCTCGTCGCCTCGCTGGGCGCCGATGCCAAGTCGGCCGAGACCCGCGAACTGCTGGAGACGATCTCTAGGCTCAGCGACAAGGTCACCGCTACCTTCGACGGCGACGATGCGCGCCGCCCCAGCTTCATCATCCGCCGCGCTTCCGACGCCAGCGTCTGGGTCCGCTTCGCCGGCGTCCCGCTCGGCCACGAGTTCACCTCGCTGGTGCTGGCATTGCTGTGGACCGGTGGCCACCCGCCCAAGGTTTCCGACGAGACACTGCAGGCGATCCGCGACCTCGAAGGCGACTTCGACTTCGAGATGTACTTCTCGCTCTCGTGCCACAACTGCCCCGACGTGGTGCAGGCGCTGACCTTGCTCGCCCTGTTCAACCCCCGCGTGAACGCCACCCTGATCGAGGGCGGCACCTTCAAGCAGGAAGTGGAGAGCCGCGGCGTCATGGCCGTGCCCGCCGTGTTCCTGAACGATGCGATGTGGGGCTCGGGCAAGATGAGCGTCGAGGAGATCATCGCCAAGCTCGACACCGGCGCCGAAGCACGCGCCGCCGCCAAGCTCGCCGACAAGGCGCCTTACGAGGTGCTGGTGATCGGTGGTGGCCCCGCCGGCGCGGCCGCGGCGATCTACACCGCGCGCAAGGGCTTTCGCACCGGCATCGCTGCCGAGCGCATGGGCGGCCAGGTGCAGGACACCATGGGCATCGAGAACTTCATCTCGGTCCCCTACACCGAAGGCCCGAAGCTGGCCGCCTCGCTGGAGCAGCACATCAAGGAGTACGAGATCGACTCCATGAACCTGCTGCGCGCCGAGAAGCTGATCCCGGCGCAGAAGGTAGGCGGCATGCACGAAGTGGTGTTCAGCAACGGCGCCTCGCTCAAGGCCCGCTCGGTGATCCTCACCACCGGAGCGCGCTGGCGCAACCTGGGCGTGCCCGGCGAGGCCGAGTACCGCAACAAGGGCGTCGCCTACTGCCCGCACTGCGACGGACCGCTCTACAAGGGCAAGCGCGTGGCGGTGATCGGCGGCGGCAACTCGGGCGTCGAGGCGGCGATCGACCTCGCCAACATCGTTGCCCACGTGACGCTGGTCGAGTTCGACAGCAAGCTGCGCGCCGACCAGGTGCTGGTGGACAAGCTGCGCTCGATGCCCAACGTCGACATCCTAGTCTCCGCCCAGACCACCGAGGTCGAGGGTGACGGCGAGAAGGTCAATGCGCTGGTCTACAAGAACCGTGAGACCGGCGAGGAGCACAAGGTGGCGCTGGAGGGCGTGTTCGTCCAGATCGGCCTGGTCCCGAACACCGAGTTCCTGAAGGACTCGGGGCTAGAGCTGAACCGCGGCGAGATCGTGATCGACGGCCATGCCGCCACCAACCTGCCCGGCGTGTTCGCTGCGGGCGATGCGACGACGGTGCCCTACAAGCAGATCATCATCGCCATGGGCGAAGGCTCCAAGGCGGCGCTGTCAGCATTCGACTACCTGATCCGCAACGAGCCGGTCGAAGAGATCGCGCAGGAGTTCCAGCAGGAGGCCGTTGCTGCCGAGTAAGCCTTCGGGTCGCTAACGAAGGCAAGGGCGGTGGTCGAAGGACTGCCGCCCTTTTTCGTGTGCGTTCCCGCGTCGTCCCGGGCTTTCAGCGCTTCCTTTTCAACACCACGTACAGCGCGCCCGGCCCGCCATGTCGCCGATGCGCTCCGCGGACAGCCGCAATCGCGCCAGCATGCTCACTCGCGCCGAGCCAATCCACGATCTTCGCCCGGATCGCTCCACGCGCGGTACCGCGGTCCGCAGCCTCGGTAGGGCGAGGCTTGCCGGTGACGACCAGCACCACCCGCGCGCCCATGGCTCGCGCCTGAGCCAGGCCGTGCATGAGCCGGCCATAAGCCTGATCGAGGCCGGAGCCATGGAGGTCGAGACTGAAGTCCGGCTCCAGTCCGCCCCGCGCGATCTTGCGTTCCCAGGACGAGTCGAGGCCGACCTTGTCCTCCCCGGCACGGGGAAGGGGACCGCGTCGCGCAGCGGCGGGGTGGTGGGGACTCGCGACCTGGACCGGGCTTGGCTTCACAACCGGAGCGGACGGAGGCACCGGCACGTCTAGCACCGCCTCCACCTTCGCCGCGCGTCGGCGTTCCAGCGGCGTTACCGTCGCCGCGACCTTGCGCCACATCGCGCTTTCATCCGGCGAGAGCCGGCGCGGCGGCCTCATTTCGCGCCGAGGCGGGTGAGCGTTCCCTTGGGCACGAGGATGAACGCGCGCCCTCTCCCGCTCATGCCGCCGGCGATCCGGCGCGCGTCGTCCCCGGCGCCCCAGAAGGTGTCGAAGCGATTGGCGCCCTTGATCGCGCCGCCGGTGTCTTGCGCGATCCACAAGCCGTTCGCCTCGGTACGATCCAGGTCGAGCCAGATCGGCGCGCCGAGCGGCACGAAGCTGGGATCGGCAGCCACCGAGCTTTCCGCGCGCACCGGCACATTGAGCGAGCCGAGCGGCCCGTCACCCTTCAGCTCGCGGAAGAACACCCAGCTGCGGTTCTCGCGCATCAGCGCGCGGCCCTCCGGCGGGTTCTCGCGGATGTACCGGACGATGCCCTGCATCGAGCCCGGGTACTTGCCAGGCCCCTCGCCCACCAGCCCGCGCTGGCGCATCACCGCGCCGATGCCGGTGTAGGGCAAGCCGTTCTGCCCGGCATAGCCGATCCGCATCACGCCGCCGTCGGGCAACCGCAGCCGCCCCGAGCCCTGGACCTGGAGGAAGAAGAACTCGATTGGATCGCGCACCCAGGCGATCTCCAGCCCTTTGCCGGCCAGCGCGCCGTTCTCGATCTGGGTGCGGTCGTAGTAGGGCACGAAGGCGCCGCTCTCGTCGTATCGGCCGATCGGCATGCGGCCGTTCGCGAGCGGGGTGGCATCGCCCGGTCTGGCGCGCACGAGGTCGGCGGGCATCGCGTAGACCGGCGTGTCGTAGCCGGGCACGTGGGTGCGCGAACCGGCGATCTCAGGCTCGTAGTAGCCGGTCGCAAAGGCACGGCCATCGCCGACCTGGATTGTCTCGAAGTAGGTGTCGAAGAAGTCTTCCGCCTGGCCATAGGGCCAAGTCGCGAAGGCATCGCAGGCCGGCTTCCAGTCGGTCGGGCGCGTGAGGCCACTGGCGTCGGTTCGGGTAACAAGCCGCGGGCAGCTCTCATGGAACGATAGCAATGCAGCGGCGGCATCGGCCTGTCGGATCGAAAGCTCGCCGATCTTCGGACCCTCACGGAGGCTCAGCTCACGCGCGGTCTTGACCGCGGGAACGCTCGGCCCACCAGCTACCGGAGGCGGTCGATTGGACACGGCCCCGGGCTCGGGAACGATACGACCGCAGGCTGCGGCTACGAGCGACAGCGCCAGGATGGCTGCGAGCCGGACCCCGCGTGGAAACCCGGCCGCCAAACGCAAGGTCAGCCCTCGTCGGTCTCGTCGAGCAGCCAGTCCGGATCGGCCGAGGTCACGTTGCGGCTGAACGTCCACACGTCGACCGCCTCGATCGCGTCGTCGAGCGAGCCAGCGATGACGGCACCCTCGGCATCGCGGGTCACGGCAGCGATGTCGCTGCGGAAGCGGACGGTAATGCGGGCGGTGTTGCCGTCCATGCCAGCCGCGCTGATTGTGCTGTCCTCGATGCGGATCAAGCGATTGTCGAGCGTCTCGCCGGCTTCCACGCGCGCGTCGATGGCGGCGGCGAACCCTTCGTAGACGTCGTGGTCGCACAGCTGCCGCAGCTCTGCCTTGTCAGCCTTCCAGAAGGCTTCGAGGATCATGCGGTAAGCACTGCGAGATCCTTCGAGGAAAGCAAAAGCGTCAAACCGGCGGTCCGCGGCGGCAATCTCACGCAGGCCGCGCTCGGCGGCCGGGCTGGTGGACGGAAGCTCGCGCTGGCGGGTGTTGGCGGTCGAGGATGCGCCGCCCTCGTCCGACTTGGCATCCGGTTTGGCGGTGGCAGCGACGCGCGGTGCTCCCGCAGCGCCGCGACGCGGATCGAAGCGGCCGGCGATCGGCTCTTCCTCGTGCTCGGCGCGGCGGCCCAGCACGGAGTAGAGGCGCAGGCCCAGGAAGGCCGCGATCATCGCCAGGATCACGATTTCGACCGTCACGTTGAACTAACCGTCCTTCCCTCACTGCCCGACAGGTACCATCCGTACGGCCCGGCAGCATAACCTCAGATAGGTAGGCTTTACAAATGAACAACGCGTGAGTTGCCCGCTAGGGATGAAAACGCGCCGGTCCGACGATCGGTTGCGACCGATCCCGTAACGCGGATTGTCGCCGTTACGGTGCCACCTGGAACGACTCGCGCCATTGCCGCCTGCGCGGGGCGATGCTAGGCGCGCCGGCACATTCCCGGGACGAAAAGAAAGCACCCTCGAGCCATGGCCGACGAAGGCAACATCATCTCCGACCTCAACCTGGACGGCGCCAGCGACGACAACGATCCGGCCGCGGGCATCATCTCGCAGTACGTGAAGGACCTCTCGGTCGAGAACCCGAACGCGCCGCAAAGCTTCCAGTGGCAGGACGCGCCGCAGATCGACGTGCAGTTCAACATCGGCGCCGTGCCGATCGAGGGCGAGGTCCACGAGGTGGAGCTCAAGATCGTCGTCACCTCGCGCGCCGATGCCGGCGTCGCCTTCGCGGTGGACCTCAGTTACTGCGCGCTGGTCGGCATGCGCAACCTGCCCGACAACCAGGCGCACGCATTCCTCTTCGCTGAAGCGCCGCGCATCCTGTTCCCCTTTGCCCGCGCGATCATCGCCGAGGCGGTGCGCGACGCCGGCTTCGCGCCGCTGCTGCTGGAGCCGATCGACTTCAACGGCCTCTACGTGCAGCAGCTCAGCGCCCAGGGCGGCGTCGGCGCGCCGCCGGCGGGGAATGCCTGATCTAGGCTCTTCCCCCAAGCAGGGAGGAGCTGAGGCGTGAGCCTCGTCCGCAACGTCGGCACCATCGGCGGGCTTACCGCCGTCAGCCGCGTCTTCGGCTTCGTGCGCGACATGCTGCTCGCCCGCGTGCTCGGCGCCGGGCTGGCGGCGGATGCTTTCCAGCTGGCGTTCGTGCTGCCCAACACCTTCCGGCGCCTGTTCGCGGAAGGTGCGTTCTCCGTCGCCTTCGTTCCGATGTACACGCGCGCGCTGCACGGCCCAGGCGGCGAAGAGGCGGCGGAGCGCTTCGCCAACGACGTGCTAGCCGTATTCGTCTGGGTGCTGCTCGGCTTTTCGGCGTTGGCCATGCTGGCGATGCCCGGCCTCGTCTGGCTGCTGGCGAGCGAGTACCTTGACGTACCGGGCAAGTTCGACCTCGCGGTGGCGCTCAGCCGCACGGCATTTCCCTATCTCGGCCTTGTCAGCCTGGTGGCGATGCTGTCGGGCGTGCTCAACGCCCATGCCCGCTTTGCGCCGGGCGCCTTCGTACCGGTCCTGCTCAATCTCGTGCTGATCGCCGGGATCGTCACCGGCTACGTGCTGCGCGGCCCGGGTGGGAGCGACGTGGTGGTCGCTTGGTCGGTAGCTGTCGCGGTGGCGGCGGCGGGTGCGATCCAGCTCGCCTACATGGCCTGGGCGATGCGCCGCGCCGGGGTGCGGCTTAGGATCGGCGCGCCCCGGCTGACGCCAGAAGTGCGGCGGCTCGGCCGGCTGATCCTGCCGGCGACCTTCGGGGCAGGCATTTACCAGATCAGCCAGTTCGTCGACACGTTCTTCGCGACCTCGTTGGCGCAGGGCTCGCTGACGCTGCTCAAGTACGCCGACCGGCTGAACCAGATGCCGCTGGGCATCGTCGGCATCGCGCTGGGCACTGCGATCCTGCCGATGCTTGCGAGGCACATCCAGGCGAATGACGACGCCGGTGCGCAAGCCTTGCAGGCGAACGCGGTGGAAATGGCGACGCTGCTCACCCTGCCCGCCGCCGCCGCGCTGGCGGTCTGCGCGCCGGCCTTCGTCACCGCCTTCTTCGTCGGCGGGCGAATGAGCCAGGCCCAGGGCGACGTCATGGCGGCGATCGTCGCCGCGCTGGTCTGCGGCCTGCCCGCCTACGTGCTGGTCAAGGTGTTCCAGCCCGCCTTCTTCAGCCGCGAGGATACGCGCACACCCGTGCGGATCGCCTGCGCGGCGCTGGCGATCAACATCGCCATCAACTTCGTGGTGGTGCCGCGGTTCGGCATCGTCGGACTGGCGGGGGCGACGGCGTTCACCTCCAGCCTCAACGTGGTGGCGCTCTATACCGTGCTGCACCGGCGCGGGTGGTTCCGGATGCGGTGGCGGCTCGCCTCACGGATCATCCGGCAGCTGGCGGCGAGCGGGGTCATGGCGCTGGCGTTGTGGGCGCTGCTGCCGCTGCTGGCGAACTACTACTCCGGCTCCGCGAGCGAGCGGATCGGCGCGCTGGCGCTGCTGGTGGGCGCGGGTGGCGTGGTGTTCTTCGCCGCGGCCTGGCTCGTCGGCGCGCTCGACAAGGGGCACCTCGCCCAGCTACGGCGCAGCCGTTCGGCACCAGAGCCGGTCAACCTCTCCGAATAGGTCCCTCTCGCATGCGTATCGTCTCCGGCATTCAGCCCACCGGCAACCTGCACCTCGGCAACTACCTGGGCGCGATCCGCAATTGGGTGCGCATGCAGGACGAGGCAACGGCGAGCGGCGGCCAGTGCCTCTACTTCCTGGCCGACCTCCATGCGATCTCCATGCCGCACGTGCCGGCGGACCTTGGCGCCAACACCCGCGAGATGGTCGCCGCGCTGGTCGCTTGCGGTGTCGATCCGGAGCGCTCCATCCTGTTCAACCAGGCGCAAGTGCCGCAGCACGCAGAGCTGCAGTGGCTGCTGAACGGCACCGCGCGGATGGGCTGGCTGAACCGCATGACCCAGTGGAAGGACAAGGCGGGCAAGAACCGCGAGGGCGCCAGCGTGGCGCTGTTCACCTATCCGGTGCTGCAGGCGGCCGACGTGCTGCTCTACCAGGCGACCCACGTGCCGGTGGGCGACGACCAGAAGCAGCACCTCGAACTCGCCCGTGACATCGCGCAGAAGTTCAACAACGACTTCTGCAGCGAAGAGGCGCCGCTGTTCACGCTGCCCGAGCCGTTCATCCCGCCCGAAGCCGCGCGCATCATGTCCTTGCGCGACGGCTCGGCGAAGATGAGCAAGTCCGACCCGTCGGACATGAGCCGCATCAACCTGACCGACGATGCCGACACGATCATGCAGAAGGTCAAGAAGGCCAAGACCGACCCCGAGCCGCTGCCTTCCGACAAGGTGGGCCTCGAGGGGCGCCCCGAGGCGAAGAACCTGGTGAGCATCTACGCGGCAATGTCGGGCAGCACTGTGGACGCAGTGCTGGGCGAGTTCGGCGGCGAGGGCTTTGGCAAGTTCAAGCCGGCGTTGGGCGAACTACTGACGCAGAAGCTGGCGCCGATCAACGCCCGCTTCGTCGGGTTGCGGCAGGACCAGACGGCGCTCGACGCGATCCTGCGCAAGGGTGCGGAAAAGGCGCGGGCGCTGGCGATGCCGACACTCGATGCCACGTATCAGGCGCTCGGGTTGGTGCGGGGCTGAGGCTGAGGCCGCACCGTCAGCCGGCGTGCTTCGACAAACTCAGCAAAGCGGTGGGGCTGGACGCAGGATCGGGGCGCCTCCTTCGAACATCCCACCTCGGAACACCCCACATTTTCATCCGTTGATCGTGCAAATGGCGCTCGTCATCGCGCGTAAGCATTCCTACATCTGAAAGCGGCGGCAGGCGAAATCGAAGGATGGTGGACATGCCCATGTCCGAAGGCTCAATCTGCCGTGTAACTGCCTCTATTCAACCGGTATTCAGCCGCGATCGGCTAAGACTCGACTCAATGTCGAGCCCGCCGCGTCGAGAGGATGGCGCCGCTCCGCTCGACTCCTGGAGAACAGAACCATGAAAATGAATGGCAACAACCGCTTCGGCCGGCTTCGGGTCGCGGCCGTAGCGGTGCTGCTGGTCGCGCTCGCCGCTTGCACGAACACATTCCGCGCAGACGTCTCCCGCTTCCAATCGCAGCTGCCCGCCCCGGCGGGCCAGACCTTTGCCGTGGTGGCGGACGATCCGCAGATGGCCGGCGGTATCGAGTTCAGCCAGTACGCTCGCCTGGTCGAGGCGCGGCTGGCGCAGAAGGGCTACACGCCCGCTGCCAGCCCCGAGCAGGCGCAGCTGCTGGTGCGCTTCGACTATGGCGTCGACAAGGGCCGTGAGCGCGTGCGCTCCACCGGCTTTGGCGGCGGTTACGGCGGCTGGGGTCCTTGGTACGGCTACGGCGGCGGCTTCGGCCGTGGCGGTTACTGGGGCGGACGCGGCTTCGGCGGCTGGGGCGGTGGTCCCTGGCGCTATGGCTGGTACGATCCCTTCTTCGACAACGGCGTCGAGAGCTACACCGTCTACACCAGTGGCGTGTCTCTGAAGATCGATCGCCGCGCCGACGGTGCCCGCCTGTTCGAGGGCAAGGCGGAGGCGGTTTCGTCCTCCAACCGCCTGCAGTATCTCGTCCCGAACCTGGTCGAGGCGATGTTCACGAACTTCCCCGGGAACTCGGGAGAGACCATGCGCATTACCGTCGCGCCAGAGAAGACGAAGAACTAACGGACTCCCCCGAGAGGGAGACACCGAGGGACGGGCCCGCTGAAAGGCGGGTCCGTCCTTTTTTGTGCCCGTCGCACGCATCCGTGGTTAACAGCCAGCTGGCACGCAACTGCCTGCGTCCGCTTAAATAATTGTGATATATTGCTTAACTTGCCTTTTGGGGCAGGAACATTAGTTATGAACACATGTTCATCCGACCAGGGACCGGGGGCACCGGAGTATTGGTCCGCATGAACAATCATCTGATCTTGAGCATGGCGTTGCTGCTTGGCACGTCGACATCGGCCTTTGCACAATCAGCCATGTCGCCCAATGCGCCTCCACCGCCGCCACCCGCCGTAGCCGCGACCCAGCCGGCGCAGGCCGCTGCCGACATGCAGGCGGTGCTCGATGCCCACGCATCGCTCGCGCCCAAGCCGATCGAGACGCTGACACCAGCAAAGGCGCGCCTCCAACCCAGCCCGGCGGACGCCGCCAAGAAGGTCATGCGCGAGAAGGGCATGTCGACCGCGCCCGATCCCGCCGTCACCACCAAGGACGTCGCTTACGGGGCGGACCCGATGCAGTTCGCGCGCATCTACACGCCGGCCGCCACGGTCGGCGCCGGAGCGCCGCTGCCGGTGGTCGTCTACTATCATGGTGGCGGCTGGGTGATCGCCGACGTCAACACGTATGACGCGACGCCGCGCCTGCTCTCCAAGCAGCTGAACGCTATCGTCGTCTCGGTCGAGTATCGCCACGCGCCCGAGTTCAAGTTTCCTGCTCAACACGAGGACGCAGCCGCGGCCTATCGCTGGGTGCTCGCCAACGCAGCCAGCTGGGGCGGCAATCCCGCTAAGGTCGCGCTCGCCGGTGAGAGCGCGGGCGGCAATCTTGCCGTTGCGACCGCCATCTATGCGCGCGACAACGGGCTGACCAAGCCGCTTCATGTGCTCTCGGTCTATCCGATCGCCAACAGCGACATGCAGCTGCCGTCCAGGATGGACTCGGCGAACGCCAAGCCGCTGAACACGCCGATGCTCAAGTGGTTTGGCAATTACTACTCGAAGACGCCTGCCGACATGGCCGATCCGCGCCTCAACCTGGTTGCGGCCGATCTGCGCAACCTGCCGCCCACGACCATCATCAACGCGCAGATCGATCCCTTGCGCTCGGATGGCGAGACCCTGGCGACGGCGATGAAGAAAGCCGGCGACAGCGTCGACCAGAAGACGTTTCCGGGCGTGACGCACGAGTTCTTCGGGCTCGGGAAGGTTGTGCGTGGAGCCTACGACGCCGAGCTCTATGCCATCGCCAAGCTCAAGAAGGCGCTGCTCAACTAAGCGCATTCCTCAAGGAGAGTGACATGAAGATTCTTGCCTATGCCCTGCCGATGACCCTGGCCTTGTCGGGCACTGCCTATGCCCAGGCGATGACCTCGGCCGAATACGTCGCCGCTGCCGCGGCGGGCGACACGTACGAGATACAGTCGAGCCAGACGGTGCTGCAGACCACGCAGGATCCCAAGATCCGCTCGTTCGCGCAGATGATGATTCAGGACCACACGAAGAGCACGGCCAAGCTCAAGGCCGCGGCGCTGACCGCCAAGGTCAAGGCCAAGCCCATGCTGATGCCTGCGCAGGCGGAAATGATCGCGCAGCTCAAAGCCGAGACTGGCGCCGCGCGCGACCAGGCATATGTCGCGCAGCAGAAGCAGGCGCACAGCCAGGCGCTGACGATCCATCAGAGCTATGGCATGGATGGCAAGAACGTGGCGCTTAAGATGGTGGCCAACGGCGTGGTGCCGGTGGTGCAGCACCATATCGAAATGCTGAAGACGATGTGATCGAGGCCGTCGTCCCGGACTTGATCCGGGACGACGTAGTCTTCTGCAATCCTAGCCCATACCGTGGGACAAACGAGCGCCAGTCCTTGATCGACTAGTTCCCCAGCGAGACCACCCCGCCGGTGGAACCGAACCCGCCCTCGCCCCGCTCGGTGTGGTCCAGCTCGTCCACCTTGAGCCAGCTCGCGCGGGTCACCGGGGCCAGCACGAGCTGCGCCACGCGGTCGCCTCGCCGGATGTCGAAGGCTTCGGCGCCGTGGTTGATCAGGATGACCTTCAGCTCGCCGCGATAGTCGGAATCGATCGTGCCGGGCGTATTGGGCACGGTGATGCCGTGCTTCAGCGCCAACCCTGAGCGCGGGCGCACCTGGATCTCGAACCCGGGCGGGATGGCGAAGGCGAGACCCGTCGCCACCGCGTGGCGCGCGCCCGGCGCAAGCATCACGTCCTCGGCGGCGAGCACGTCCATCCCCGCTGCACCTTCGGTGGCATAGCCAGGCAGCTCCAGCCCCTCGAAGTGCGGCAGGCGCTTGACCCGGACGGGGACGGGATCAGGCGAGTGCATCGGCAATCCTTTCGACCAGCGCGCGGGCGACCTGGTCCTTGGGCATCTCGGGCAAGCTGTCGACGCCGCCCTCGCGCACGATGTGCACGGTGTTGGCATCGCCGCCCATGACATCGCCCGAAACATCGTTGGCGACGATCCAGTCGACTTGCTTGCGCAGGCGCTTGGCTTGCGCATGGGGGATGACGTCGTTGGTCTCGGCCGCGAAGCCGATGACGAGACCAGGCCGGTGCGGGCTGGCTGCGAGCCTGGCGAGGATGTCCGGATTCTCGGTAAGGGAGAGCGGCTCGGGCGCGGTGCCCGCCTTCTTGATCTTGCGGTCGGCCACCGAGACCGGCCGCCAATCGGCGACAGCGGCGACCATCACCGCGACATCGGCTGGGAGCGCGGCGTCCACTGCGGCTTCCATCTCGCGCGCACTCTCGACATCGACACGCTCTACGCCGGGCGGCGTTGCCAGGTGGACCGGGCCGGCGACCAGCGTGACCCGCGCGCCCGCCTCTGCCGCCGCCGCGGCGATAGCGAAACCCTGCTTGCCCGAGGAGCGATTGGCAATGTAGCGCACTGGATCGATCGGCTCGTGCGTCGGGCCGGCGGTGACGAGCACGTGGCGGCCGTAGAGCGGGCGGTGTGGAGCGGCTTCGAAATCCGGCTGACCCTCAAGCGGCTTGGTCCCGAGCGCCTGCCGGATGTGCTGCCAGATCGCGGGAGGCTCGGGCAGGCGGCCAGGGCCGAACTCACCGCAGGCCATCGGCCCCTCGTCGGGCTCCACCACCGTCACGCCAGAGGCGCGTAAGGTGGCGACGTTGCGCTGAGTGGCGGCATGCTGCCACATCCGCACGTTCATCGCCGGCACGGCCAGCACCGGCTTGTCGGTGGCGAGCAGCAGCGTGGTCGCCAGGTCATCGGCCATCCCGGCCGCCATCTTGGCCATCAGGTCGGCCGTCGCCGGGCAGACCACCACGAGGTCGGCCTGACGCGAGAGCTGGATGTGGCCCATCTCGGTCTCGTTCTTGAGGTCCCACAAGGTGGTGTAGACCTCGTTCTCGGACAGCGCGGCGAGCGTCATCGGGGTGACGAAGTGGCTGCCGCCCTCAGTCAGCACGCAAGTCACCGAGCCACCTTCCTTGCGGATCAGGCGCACCAGTTCGCAGGCCTTGTAGGCCGCGATCCCGCCTCCGATCACGAGCAGGATGCGCGGGGAGGAATGGGTCTCAGGCATGGCGCAGGCTTGTGCAACACGGGGCTGCGGGGTGCAATGGGGTTCCACCGACGCTGCTTGCACCCAACCCGTCCGGGAAGTGGGCTAGCGCAACCGCGCAGCCTGCCACATCGATCCCAGTGCCCGCGGCGCGAAGGCCAGCCCCGCCGTCAACATCGGCGCCACCATCGCGCCCCAGTAGAAGTTGTCCCAGCGTCCGGCGAACATGAACAGCACGCCATAACCGATCGCGATCAGGAATCCGAACAACCCGGCAGGCGTGCGCCATCCTGCCCAGCCGAGCGTGGTGAGGATCACCAGCGGCCCGGCGAGCCAGTGCGGCAGCAGGCGCAGGTTGCTCGATCCCCCGACGTTCCCGAGCCAGCCCGAAAGGCCGCGGAACGCCCACCAGCTCGGCCCTTGCGGGTCGCTCGGCAGCACTTGCGGTGCGATCAGGCTGAGGTGCCAGGCAAGGACGCCCAGGAACACTGTGACCAGCACGCCCCACGCCGCAGCCTCGCGCCACTCGCGCCGCCAGAGTGCAAAGGCACCCATCAGCAGGACGAACGGTAGCGAATGCTCGCGGATGAACAGCGCCAGCGCGGCGACCGCGAAGGTAGCGATCCACCGCCCCGGCCGATCTTCGTCGCGCACTCGGTGGAGGCCGAACGAGAGCATCAGTAGCATGCCCGCCCACAGCTCGTGCAGGGAGTAGTAGTGCCGGTTCAGCATCAGCGAGGCACCGACAAAGGCCATCGCCGTCGCCACCTTGCGCAACCGACCGACGCCGGGCTCCTCGCCGAACCGCCGCCACCAGGCCCAGATCGTCGCCAGCATCAGCGCGATGGACGCCGCCACGCCCAGGCGCAGCGTGTTCAGGCCGGCTTCGATATAGGCGAGCGTCGGCAGCCGCACCGACAGGCCGGGGCGAACCGGATAGTCACGCAGGCGGTGCTCCTCGACAATGAAGCCGTAGTAGTTCTGCCCTGCCTGCACCTTGCGGATCACGGCATCATAGAGGGCGATATCTTGATCGTATTCCTCGGCGCCGAGCACCGGTTTTCCATCATAACGCGTGGTGACGTTGGCGCGCATGCCGGCCGGATCCTCCAACGGCACCAGCGCCGAAGCGACCAGCAGCGCCAGCAGGACCAGCAGGGCCAAGCGTGCCGGCCACATCGGCCAGTGTGCGAAGCGATCCCAGGCGGGTGCGGGTTGACGCGGGGCTGCAGCCTCGGCGGCTAGCCCAGCAGTCCCCACAACGACAGCACCCATACGGCCAGACCTCCGCCCACAGCGGCGCCAGCGTATCCCAGCCAATGGTTATTTTGCCGTTTACGACGCGCCCAGATCAGCTCGACCGGCGGCAACGGCGCCTGCTCGGGCGCGCCACCCTTGGGCGGGTACTTCTCCTCGATCCGGCGGACCAGATCGGGCAGACGCAGCAGCGTGTCGACATCCTTGCGCAGGCGCTCGGCGATCCAGGCTTCGGGGCCCAGCTCGTCACGAATCCAGTTGCGCACGAACGGCGCGGCGACGTCCCACATGTTGATCGACGGATCGAGCGAAGTCGCCAGCCCCTCGACCATGACCATGGTCTTTTGCAGCAGCAACAGATGCGGCTGCGTCTGCATGTCGAAGTCGCGCGTGATCGCGAACAGGCCGTCGAGCATCTGCCCGACCGACAACTCGCTCACCGGCTTGCCGCGCATCGGCTCGCCCACGGCCCGCAGCGCGGTCGCGAATTCCTCGACTGAGTGGTAGCTCGGCACATACTGCGCCTCGAAGTGGATCTCGGCAACGCGGCGGTAGTTGCCGGTGGTCAGGCCATAGAGGATCTCGGCCAGCCACTGGCGCGCCTGACGATCGATCCGGCCCATGATGCCGAAATCGATCGCGACGATGGTCGCCGCACCGTCCGCGCTCGGCTGCACGAACAAGTTGCCCTGGTGCATGTCGGCATGGAAGTAGCCGGCGTTGATCGCCTGGGTCAGGAACGCGAGCACCAGCCGACGCGCCAGCAGCGGCTTGTCGATGCCGGCGGCATCCAGCGCCTCGCGGTCGCTGATCTTGATGCCGTCGATCCACTCGACCGTCATCACCTTGCCGTTGGTGCGATCCCAGTCGATATCCGGAACGCGGTAGCCCTCATAACCCTTCATCGCCTCGGCCAGCTCGGAGGCCGAGGCGGCCTCGCGCCGCAGGTCGAGTTCGCGCAAGGTCCAGCGCTTGAGGTTGGCAATCACCGCACGCGGGCGCAGGCGTGAGGCCTCACCGCCGAGCGCTTCGAGATGCGCGGCAGCCCATTCGTACGTCTCGATATCGCGCGAGAAGCGCTCGCGCACACCCGGGCGCAGCACCTTGACTGCGACGGTCCGGCCTTGGGCGCTGGTCGCCCGATAGACTTGCGCGATCGAGGCCGAGCCGATCGGGGTCGGCTCTACGCTGGCGAATAGCCGCTCCAGCGGCGCGCCGAAGCTGTCCTCGATCTCGCGCTGGACGCGTTCGAACGGCAGCGGCGGCAGTTGGTCCTGCAGGCTGAGCAGATTGCGCGCGGCTTCCTCACCGACGAGATCGGGCCGGGTGGCGAGCGTCTGGCCCAGCTTGATCGCAGCCGGGCCGATCTCCTGGAAGGCACGCGCATAGTCCGGCACGCGCGGTTGCCTGGCACCCAGGCGCGCGATGCGGCACAGGCGGCGCACGGGAAGCGGCGTGTTGCGCCCTTCCTCGATGATGCGCAGCGCCCCGTGCCGCGCGAGTACGCGGCCCCACTTGAGTAGGCGAAGGATGTGGGTGGCGGGGCGGGTCAAAGAACGACCTCGTGCCGCCAAGCCACGAGCCCGCTAACTCCCCTCCCGCCTGCGGGAGGGGTCGGGGGAGGGCTTGTCAGCCTTCCACCTGTCGCTTGGGTGAGAGCACACAGGCTTTCACCCAGCCCTTCCCGCAGGCGGGAGGGGGGTAAGTGGACTTGCGGCCTTCGGCGCAAGAGATTCAAACTTTCCACCCGCTGTGGATCGCGACCAGCCCGCCCATGATCGGCTCGACCTTGGTGTGCACGAAGCCGGCCTTGTGGATCATCTGGCGGAACAGCGGCATGCTCGGGAACTTGCGGATCGATTCCACCAGGTACTTGTAGGAGTCTGCATCGCCCGCGATCGCCTGGCCCAGCCGCGGCACCAGGTGGTGCGAGTAGGCGTCGTAGGCCTCCTTGAAGCCTGGCCACTCGACGGTCGAGAACTCCAGGCAGAAGAACCGTCCGCCGTACTTCAGCACGCGGTGCGCCTCGGCCAGCGCCTTGTCGATGTGGGTGACATTGCGGATGCCGAAGGCGATCGTGTAGGCGTCGAAGAACTTGTCGCCGAAGCTCAGCTCCTCGGCGTTCTGGCGCGACCACACCAGGCCGTCGATGCCGCGCTCCATCGCGCGTTCCACGCCCACGTCGAGCATGTCCTGGTTGATGTCGCTGACGGTCACCCGCGCGCCCTTGGCGGCCATGCGGAAGGCGATGTCGCCGGTGCCGCCGGCCATGTCGAGGATCTGCTCGCCCTCGCGCGGTTTCACTCGGCGCACGAAGCGATCCTTCCACAAGCGGTGCATGCCGCCCGACATCGCATCGTTCATCACGTCGTACTTGCGCGCGACGCTGGAGAAGACGGAGCCGACCCGCTCGGTCTTCTCCTCGGGACTGACCTCTTCGTAGCCGAAGGACACGGTTTCGCTCATGAGGTGAGCCTTAGAGGGTTTGCGGCTCAGCGCAAAGGGTTGCACCAGCCTGTCTCTACTTCGCTCGACACGAACGGAGAACGAGGGGCCCGCCAACATCCCGATCGTGTCGAGCCCCTCGCAGGCTCAGGGTGAACTGCCGATTTCGACCGGCAGTCGAGACACCGCACGCAACGTATCCTATATACAAAGCCAAATGCCCGAACTCCCCGAAGTCGAAACCACCGTCCGCGGCCTCGCCCGCTATCTCGAAGGCGAGCGCATCGCCCGCCTCACGCTCAACCGTGCCGACTTGCGCCGCCCCTTCCCCGAGGGGCTGGTGCAATCGCTGACCGGCGCCAGCGTCACCGGTCTGGGCCGACGCGCGAAGTATGGGCTGATCCATACCGATCGCGGCACGACCATGGTCTTTCACCTCGGCATGTCGGGCCGCTGGCGGATCGAGCCGGACAGGATCGAGAAGCATGACCACCTCGTGCTCGAGACCGGTTCGGGCCACGTTCTGGCCCTCAATGACGCCCGCCGCTTTGGCTCGGTCGATCTGGTTGACACCGACAAACTGGATGCTTGGCCGCCGTTCGCCGCTATGGGTCCGGAACCCTTAGGCTACGAGCTTACGCCCAAGCATCTGCAACAAGCCTTCGCGGGCCGCATTGCGCCGGTAAAGCAGCTGCTGCTCGACCAAGGGATCGTCGCGGGCCTGGGGAACATATACGTGTGCGAGGCGCTGCACCGCGCGCGGGTTCGGCCAGACAAGGAGGCCGGCAAGGTCTCGCTACCCGCCCTCAAGCGCCTGGTGCCCGCGATCCGGGAGGTGCTCACCGAATCAATCGCGGCGGGCGGATCGACCATCCGCGACTATGCCCAGCCCTCGGGCGAGCTCGGCTACTTCGCCAGTTCCTGGCAGGTCTACGGGCGCGAGGGCCAGGCGTGCGCCTGCAGCGCACCGGTGCAGCGCTTCGCGCAAGGGGGGCGCAGCACCTTCTGGTGTGCCAAGTGCCAGAAGTGAGCGATGCGCGCACGCCACGCCGCCATTTGCTTGACGATTCGCACCCTCGCCGCTAAGGGCCGCCCTTCGCGACGACTCCTGGTCGGCGTTCAACCCAATTAGCGAAGGCCGTATCAGGCCGGTACGAGGACAGACATGGCCAATACGCCGCAAGCCCGCAAGCGCATCCGCCGCAACGATCGACGCGCCGAGATCAACACCAACCGAGTCAGCCGCATCCGCACCTTCGTGAAGAAGGTCGAAGCGGCTCTGGCCGGCGGCGACAAGGCCGCTGCGGCCGAAGCGCTGAAGGCTGCTCAGCCCGAGCTGGCCCGCGGCGTGTCGCGCGGCGTAATCCACAAGAACACCGCAGCGCGCAAGATGTCGCGCCTGTCGAAGCGCGTCGCCGCGCTCTGACCTGATTCGGGTGTCGTTAGACACCTGACTAGTACGGATAGAGAACAGAGCCGGGGGGGAACCTCCGGCTCTTTTCGTTGCACCAATGCCGCAGCGCAGCACTTGGTTTAGCAAAGTCCCGGAATTGCTGCGATTCGACTGACTGCAGCAGCGAAGTACCTGTTTTCTTTGCGCAAATTTTTATATTAAGGTTTTGCGTCAGTCTTGGCCGTGTCAACGCCAAATAGTTTTTATTTTTGGGGACGCGCTCTTGCCTTGGCCGTTCAAGCCTACCTAGAACGGACCTCGGCCGCAGCGGAAACGTCGGTCGGGGTCGAATACGAAAGCACGGATCAGCAAGGTTGCAGACAGCGTCTGCCGCCTATGGCGAAGTCTTGCCCTTTCTATGGAACCTCGATGCGGATGGTGCGGTACAAGATGGGCAGCTTCAACAGCAGGAGGCGGTTCGGATGACGGGGACCTCGGGACAGCCGGCGCATTTTGCGGGCAAGAAAGCGAAATTGGTGCGGGTGGAAATGGAAGAGGATCAGGAAGCGGTGAACCTGGCGGCCGATTGGGCCGACATCAGCCAGGGCCTGCGCAAGGATCTCGGCCAGCAGGTCCACGGCCAGTGGATCAAGCCGATCCAGCCGGGCAACTACTGCCCGGAGACGGGCACGCTCGATCTCTATCTGCCGACCGAGTTCAGCGCCAACTGGGTGCAGGACCGCTTCGCCGATCGCCTGTCGCTCGCCTGGAAGATCGCCCGCCCCGACGTGCGTCACGTCCGCATCCTGGTGCACCCCGGCCGCAAGCAGCTGCCCGAGCTGCGCCTGGGCAGCGGCGGCAACCCGCGTCGCCCCGCCAACGATTCGTCGGCGCAGTCCGACCCGCTCGCCGCGGCGCTGGAAGGTGAGGCTTTCGCCACGCTCAGCCAGGGCGCCGCGAACATCGACGCCTCGCAGACTTTTTCCAGCTTCGTCACCGGCACCAGCAACGTGCTCGCCGCCAATGCCGCCCAGCGCATGGCCGCGACCGAGACGCCGCAGTTCTCGCCGCTCTATCTCAAGGCCGCGACCGGCCAGGGCAAGACGCACCTGCTGCATGCGATCGGCCACGCCTACCTGGCCGCGCACCCGCATGCGCGGATCTTCTACTGCTCGGCCGAGCGCTTCATGGTCGAGTTCGTCCAGGCGCTGCGCCAGAACCAGATGATCGAATTCAAGTCGCGGCTGCGCGGCTTCGACCTGCTGCTGGTCGACGACATCCAGTTCATCATCGGCAAGGCGAGTGCCCAGGAAGAGCTGCTCTACACGATCGATGCGCTGCTGCAGGAAGGCAAGCGCCTGGTCTTCGCCGCCGACCGTGCGCCGCAGGCGCTCGACGGGGTCGAGCCGCGCCTCCTGTCCCGCCTGTCGATGGGCCTGGTCGCCGACATCCAGAGCGCCGACATCGAGCTGCGCCGCTCCATCCTTGAGAGCCGCCTCACCCGCTTCGCCTCGATCAGCGTGCCCGCCGACGTGATCGAGTTCCTGGCCCGCACCATCAACCGCAACGTGCGCGAACTGGTCGGCGGCCTCAACAAGCTGATCGCCTATGCGCAGCTGACCGGCCAGGCCGTCTCGCTCCAGCTCGCCGAAGAGCAGCTGACCGACATCCTCTCGGCCAACCGCCGTCGGATCACCATCGACGAGATCCAGCGGACGGTCTGCCAATTCTACCGCATCGACAAGACCGAGATGAGCTCCAAGCGCCGCGCCCGCGCCGTGGTGCGTCCGCGACAGGTGGCGATGTACCTTGCCAAGGTGCTCACGCCGCGCTCGTATCCGGAGATCGGCCGCAAGTTCGGCGGGCGCGATCACTCGACCGTGATCCACGCGGTGCGCCTGATCGAGGAACTGCGCACCCGCGACGCCGACATGGACGGAGACGTGCGCTCGCTTCTGCGCCAGCTGGAGAGCTGACGCCTGATCGGGCCTTCAGGATTTCCGGCACTTTCGCCCGCCCCGCCGGGATTTTACCAACTGATTCCTTGGCATAATTGAAACTCATCGTCCTGCTGTCGTTCTCTTGTCCAAGGGACTGAGCTAAGCGCGACTCCCTCAAAAAGGCCCGTAAGGGTCGCACGCAAGTTTGGGAGTTTCGCGCGGCATGCGCTTCTACAAGGCGACGCAGTTCCTGTTTCCACGCAGCTTCGAGCTGCGGCTGCTGACCATCTGCTTCCTGGCGGTCCATGTCCCACTGATCGCTTGCATCGCGTTCAGCGCGGCGACCTGGCACTGGCAGGCGGACACGCTGCTGGTGATCCTGCTGGCGACGCTGCTCGGCACGGCGGGGGGCGTCGCCGCGATCCATGCCCTCCTGGCCCCACTCACCGCAGCGACGGGCATGTTGCGCTCGATCCAGAAGGGTGAGCGGGTGGACGAGATCCCAGTCGGCGGCGAGGATCTGGTCGGCCGGCTCCTGCGCGGCGTGACCCAGGCGGCCAACGATGCTGCGGATCGCTCGGAAGAGCTGACCATCGTCGCTGAGCACGACTCCCTCACCAAGATCCTCAACCGCCGCGGCTTCCTGCGCGCGGCCGAGCGCGCGCTGGTTGGGGATCGGCCCGCGGTGCTGGCCTTGATCGACCTCGATCACTTCAAGACCATCAACGACCATCTCGGCCATGCCGCCGGCGACGAACTGCTTCATGCCTTTGCCCAGCGCATGAGCACGGTCATTCGCCAGTCCGACATCTGCGCCCGCTGGGGTGGCGAGGAGTTCGCAGTGCTGCTGCCGGGTGCCAACCTCAGCCAGGCCCATGACGCCATCGAGCGCCTGCGCAGCTCGATCTCGCGCCATCCCTTGCCCGGTGTCGGCCTGACCTTCTCGTGCGGACTTGCGGCGACCGCAGGTTCGGCCGAGCTCGACGACACCGCCCGCCGCGCCGACAAGGCGCTCTATTCGGCCAAGCACCACGGCCGCAATCGCATCGAGGCTGCCGAGTAGCGGCCCCGCGCCTCCAAGCTGCTGCGCCCGGCCACCTTTCCAAGCCCCCGGCGCTGTTCTATGCGCCGCGCATGACATCCGCCGCCGCCGCCCCGCCCGGGATCGCCCTGCCCGCCTCGTTCTGGCAGGCGGCACAGCGCGGCGCTTTGTGCCGGTGCCCACGCTGCGGCGAGGCGCGCCTGTTCACCAAATGGCTGAAGCCGGCCGCACACTGCCCGGCGTGCGGGCAGGACTGGTCGCACCAGCGCGCCGACGACTTCCCAGCCTACCTCGCGATCCTGGTCACCGGTCATGTGCTGGCGCCGATCATGATCGCGCTGGCGCTCGATACCGAGCTCCCCCCTGCAGCGATCCTCGCGCTGTTGGTGCCCAGTTCGGTGGCGATGATGCTGGGCATGCTCCAGCCGGCGAAAGGAGCGGTGATCGCGGCGCAGTGGTGGCATGGGCTACATGGCTTCACCAAAGAGCGAGCCGGCGAGCGACCAGGGGCCAAGCCATGAGCCTGGCTCCGGATCGCCTCGAGCGCTTTGCCCGTCATATCGTGCTGCCCGAAGTGGGCGGCACCGGCCAAGTCGCGCTGGCAGAGGCGCACGTGGTGCTTGTCGGCTGCGGTGGGATCGGGAGCCCGGCCCTGCAATACCTCGCCGCAGCCGGCATAGGACGGCTAACGCTGATCGATAGCGACGTCGTCGACGTCAGCAACCTGCAGCGCCAGACGATTTTCACGCCGTCGGATGTGGGCCGCGCAAAGGCGGAAATCGCGGCCGAATGGGTGCGGCGGTTTGATCTTGGCCTCGAGGTCAATGCCATCGTCGAGCGGGTGGGTCAGGGCAACGTGGCGCAGGTCCTCTCCGGCGCTCACCTCGTACTCGACGGCTGTGACAACTTCGCGACTCGGCTGCTCGTCTCGGACGCTTGCGTGGCGACGGGCGTGCCGCTGACCAGCGCTGCGATTGGGCGCTTCCAGGGCCAAGTCGCCAACTTCGCGGGACACCTTGCGGGCCAGCCCTGCTACCGCTGCTTCGTGGGCGACGCCTTCGATGCCGAGGATTGCGATACGTGCGCAGCCGACGGCGTGCTGGGCGCGATGGCAGGCATGATCGGCACGTTCGGCGCCATGCAGGCAATCCGGGTGCTGCTCGGCGGGCACGCCGCGCTGGGCGACGATCCGCAGTTCGGCAAGCTGCATCTGGTCGACGGGCTAGCGCCTTCGATGCGCACGCTCAGCATCGCCAAGGACCCGAGCTGCAAAGGCTGCAGCGGGCGGTGAGCTTCGACCTCGATCGCTTCGTCGCCGCACAGGAAGGCAGCTACGATGTGGCGCTTGCCGAGATCACGGCCGGAGCGAAGCGCAGCCACTGGATGTGGTACATATTCCCGCAAGTCGCCGGGCTGGGGCACAGCGCCATGGCGCAGCGTTATGCGATCGGCTCGCTGGCTGAAGCGCAAGCCTACCTGGAGCATCCCCTGCTCGGCCAGCGACTGCGCGAGTGCGCGGCGGCGCTGGACGGGCTCTCCAACACCAGCGCCGAGCGGGTGTTCGGCGGGATCGATGCATTGAAGTTGCGCTCCTCGCTGACGCTGTTCGAGGCGGCGGGGGCGGCGTTCGGCTCCACGATCGAGCGCTGGTTTGGTGAACGGGATGCGCGGACCTTGGAGATACTGAGCCAAGCCTAGCCTCCTTGAACGGAAGATAGGGATCGGACGGTGGGCACAGGAAGCGAGACCAGCATTTCCTCCACCCAGTCCGGCACGATCCGCGTTGCCGGGCCGTGCCGCGCCTCGTCGAACCAGCCGGTTCCCTGGCTCGGCTCCAGGTTCAGCTCCAGCGTCGCGGCGCCCAGTTCGCGCGCGTTGCGCACGAAGCCGGCCGCGGGATAGACCGCGCCCGACGTGCCGATCGACACGAACAGGTCCGCGCTTCGCAAGGCTGCGTAGATCTCGTCCATGCCATAGGGCATCTCGCCGAACCAGACCACGTCGGGCCGCAGCGCGCGGGCACCGCAAGCGGGGCAAGCCGGCCGGTCGATCAAGGTGCTCGTCCAAGGCGAGCGGGTGTCGCAGGCAGTGCACCAGGCCAGCAGATGCTCGCCATGCATGTGCAGCACGCGCCTGGCTCCCGCACGCTCGTGCAAGTCATCGATGTTCTGGGTGACGATCAGCAACTCGCCCGGCCACTCGGCATCGAGCCTGGCCAGCGCGTGGTGCGCCGCATTGGGCTGCTTGGTCTGGATCGCCTCGCGCCGCATGTCGTAAAAGCGCAGCACCAGGTCGGGATCGCGCGCGAAGGCCTCCGGAGTGGCGACGTCCTCGACGCGGTGCTGCTCCCACAAGCCACCCTCGGCGCGGAAGGTATCGATCCCGCTCTCGGCGCTGACGCCCGCGCCGGTGAGGATCACGATGTTGCGGATGGCCTTCATCGCCGCCATGAGACACGCGCAAAGGGGAATAGGCAATGAGCAGAATCGGCATCATCGGCAGCGCCGGGCGCATGGGCCAGGCGATCGCTGCGGCCATAGCCGAAGCGGACGAGACGCTGGCTGGCGGGATCGACAAGGACGGCGATGTCGCGGCGCTGGCAGCGCAGAGCGACGTGCTGGTTGACTTCTCCTCGCCCGGGGCGCTGGAGGGCAATCTCGACGTAGCGGTCGCGGCCGGAGTGCCGGTGGTGATCGGCACGACAGGCCTGGAGGAGCGGCACCACTTCCTGATCGACCACGCGGCATCCAGCATCCCCGTCCTGCAGACCGGCAACACCTCGCTCGGGGTCACCCTGCTGGCGCATCTGGTGCGAGAGGCCGCGGGCCGGCTGGGCGAAGATTGGGACATCGAGATCGTCGAGACGCATCACCGTATGAAGGTCGACGCGCCCTCGGGCACGGCACTGTTGCTGGGCAAGGCCGCGGCCGAGGGTCGCGGCATCGACTTGGCTGCCGATAGCGAGCGCGGGCGCGATGGCATCACCGGAAAGCGCGGCACCGGCACCATCGGTTTTGCGGCCCTGCGCGGCGGCTCGGTGGCGGGCGATCACTCGGTGCTGTTCCTGGGCGATGGTGAGCGCGTCACGCTCTCGCACCTGGCGGAAAACCGCTCGATCTTCGCCAAGGGCGCGGTGCGGGCGTGTCAGTGGTTGGTCGGCATGCCGGCGGGGCGGTACACGATGCCCGAGGTGCTGGGGTTGTGAGCTCCGTCTCTATTGGCGCCGGGACGTAGCTGCGTGAACAAGGCCAACGTTTTCGAATTCTTCCGCCGCCTGGCCGAGCTCAACCCAGAGCCCGTCACCGAGCTGGAATACGGCAACGACTACCAGCTGCTGGTCGCCGTGGTGCTCTCAGCGCAATCCACCGACATCGGCGTCAACAAGGCGACGCGAGCACTGTTCCGCGAGGTCACCCGGCCCGACCAGATGGTTGCGCTCGGAGAGGAGGGCCTGAAGGAACACATCAAGACGATCGGCCTGTTCAACTCCAAGGCCAAGCACGTCATTGCCCTCAGCGAGATCCTGGTGCGCGAACATGGCGGCGAAGTGCCGGCCGACCGCGATGCGCTCACCGCCCTGCCCGGCGTCGGGCGCAAGACCGCCAACGTGGTGCTGAACTCCGCGCACGGTGCGGAGACCTTCGCGGTCGACACGCACATCTTCCGCGTCTGCAATCGCACCGGCCTCGCCAAGGGCAAGACGCCGCTGGCGGTCGAGCTGGGCCTCGAGAAGAAGGTGCCTGGCCCGTTCCGCGTCGGCGCGCACCACTGGCTGATCCTCCACGGCCGCTACATCTGCAAGGCGCGCACGCCCGAATGCTGGCGCTGCCCGGTAGTGGACTTGTGCACCTACAAGCCCAAGGTGCTGGAGAAGCCGGGGAAGAAGACAGCACCGTGAGACGCTGGCTGAAGCGCTTCCGGCTGCGCTACGTCACTACTGCAAGGAACGCTGTTTCATTGGCGCGTCGATCGTGCTGACGGTCCTCTGGGTGCTCTGGTAACTGATCAGCTTGCTCGGGCCCTTGCTGGAACTGGCGCTGGCCATTTTCTGAGTAGCGCCCGCTCGACGTTGCCCGTCGCTACTCCTCCCCACTCACCGCCGAGATCACTGTCGCCGCAACCAGGTCGCCCACGACGTTCAGCGTGGTGCGGCACATGTCGAGGAAACGGTCGACGCCCAGGATCAGGCCGATGCCTTCGGGCGGCACGCCGACGCCATGGAGGATCAGGGCGATGACCGGCAGCGATCCGGCCGGCACTCCCGCGGTGCCGACGCCGGCGAGGATGCACACCAGCATGACGAAAGCCTGCTGGCCCAGGTTCAGGTCCACGCCGAAGAACTGGGCGAGGAACAGCACCGTCACGCCCTCGAACATGGCAGTGCCGTTCTGGTTGGCGGTGGCGCCGATGGTCAGCACGAAGCGCGCGACCTTGGCCGGCAGCTTCAGCTCGTCTTCGGCAATGCGCAGCGAGGTGGGCAGCGTCGCGTTCGAGCTGGCGGTGGAGAACGCCATCACGCTCGCCTCCCGCGTCTCGCGGAAGAACGCGACCGGGCTCTTCCTCGCCACGAACTTGAGCAGCAGCGAAAACACGCCGAACATCTGCAGGCCCAGCGCCAGCAGCACGACGCCAACATAGGCAGCAAGCTTGAACAGCAGGTCCCAGCCGAACTGCGCGGCCAGGTTGAACATGAAGCAGAAGATCGCGAACGGAGCGAGCTGGATGACAATGCCGATCAGCTTCATCGCGACTTCAAAGATACCTTCGATCGAGTCCTTCAGCACGTCGGTCTTGGGCGACTGCACCAGCAGGATGCCGATACCGAAGAACAGCGCGAAGAACATCACCGCCAGGATGTCGTTCTCGCTCATGGCCGTGATCACATTGGTCGGCACCAGGCTGAGCACGGCTTCCACCCCGCTCTTGGCGTCCTTGGAGGCGGCAACGATTCCCGACGCAGCCTTGCCTCCTTGCGCCAGCAGCGCCTGCGCCGCCGCACGATCGACGCCTGCGCCTGGCCGCAGCACGTTAACCAGCAGCAGCGACAAGGCGACAGCGATGCCGGAGACGATCACCGTGTAGAGCAAGGTCGCGATGCCGACCCGCCGAAGCGCGCGGATCTCTCCCATTTCGGCAATGCCGATGACGAGCGCGGAGAACAGCAGCGGCAGCACCAGCATGAACAGCAGGCGCAGGAAGACCTGGCCGATCGGACCGGTGACATAGGTCACCACAGTCGTGACCCACGGCGCGCCGGCCGCGAACGTATAGACCAGGAGGCCGGAGACCAGCCCGACGACGAAGCCGATCAGGATGCGCCATTGGAGGCCGTTCGCATGCGTCTCTACCTTGGGCTGGGGTTGCGCGGCGTCAGTCATGCAGTCAGGCTCTCCGGGCGGCACTTGCGCCGCGCCGAGCCAAGCAAGGTGGCGGCCACAACGCAAGGCCGCAGTTGCGGGGCATGGACTAACTGGCGAAGAGAGCAGCGCTTCTTCGGTCCATCGCGCCAGGCGCTCACCCCATCCTTCAGGAACTACCCTGGTTATCCCGCGTTCACTTTTGCACCGACACCTCAAGGCACCCCGGCTCGTCAGGACACCAACGGGCCGTCATCAAGGGAGGTAAGCACGATGCGCATTCGTTATCTGTTGCTCGCAGGACTGGGAGCCACCACGCTCGCCGCCTGCGCCGAGAAGACCCCGCCACCTCCTCCGCCGCCCCCGCCGCCCTCGGGCTCGGTGATCGGCAGCACCGCCGCAGACCGCGATGGCGATGGCATCGTCGATGGCTACTATACCTCGGACGGCATCTATCACCCCTACGCGCCGCCGGCTCCTCCGCCGCCACCGCCGCCGCCCCGCCGCACGGGGGAAAAGGGCTGAAACTCCGTTTCGCGACCCTGTTACTGGCACTGAGCACTCCCGCCGCCACGCTGGCGGCGGGAGCCTTGGTGTCGAGCGAAGCCTTGGCCAAGGCACCCGCGAAACGCGGCGTGGTCAAGGCCAAGCGCGCCGTTCCCAAGCGGACGGCCAAGCCGAAGCCGGCGTCGGTCGATCCCGCCTTGCTCGCCGCGATCCGCGACGAGGTGAGCGGCGATGTAAAGCGCTTCTACGTGGAGCGCGGTTATCGCCCACTCTGGGCGCTCGACAATCTCATCGGCCCCGCCGCGGGCACCTTCATCAGCTATCTCGAGACTGCCGACCAGGACGGTCTCAATCCCTCACGCTATGATCCCGACAAGCTGCGCGAGGCTGTCGCGCGAGCGCGGGGCGGCTCGCCCGCCGAGGTGGCGCAGGCCGAAGTCCTGCTCTCACGCGCCTTCGCTCGCTACGTGGCCGACCAGAAGCGATCGAACGTGCGGATCATCTGGGCCGACCCCAGGCTCAAGCCGGACAAGCTCAAGCCCGATGAGGCGCTGCGCGCTGCGGCCTTCCCCGACTCCTTCAACGACTACGTGGCGCAGATGGGCTGGATGAGCCCGCAATACGTGCGCCTGCGCAAGCTGGCCGGCCAAGCCCGGAACCTCTCCGACGACACGTGGGACCGACTAGCCGTGAACCTGGACCGCGCACGGCTGCTGCCCGGACCTTACGTGCGCCACATCGAGGTCGATGCCTCCTCCGGACAGCTGTGGTTCTACGAGGCCGGGCGTCAGGTCGGCACCATGCGCGTGGTCGTCGGGGCCAAGGAGACGCAGACCCCGATGATGGCGGGCACGGTGCAGTGGGCGATCCTCAACCCCTACTGGAACGTGCCGACGTACCTGGCGCGCAACTCGATCGCCCGCAAAGTGCTGTCGGGGCGCTCGCTTGCGTCGATGCACATGGAGGCGCTGACCGACTGGAGCGCCGACGCCCGCGTCGTGCCGGAGAGCGCGATCGACTGGCAGGCGGTGGCCGCGGGCACTCAGGAGGTGCGTTTGCGCGAGCTGCCCGGCTCGGCCAACTCGATGGGACGGGTCAAGTTCCTGTTCCCCAATGAGGAGGGCATCTACCTCCACGACACGCCGCGGCGCGACTTGCTCGCCAAACCCGATCGACACTTCAGCAACGGCTGCATCCGTCTGGAGAACGCTGGCCTGCTCGGCCGCTGGCTACTGCAGAAGCCGGTGCCCACCGCAACGAAGCAGCGCGAACAAGCGGTGCCGCTGCCGGTGCAGGTGCCGGTGTATCTCACCTACCTCACGGCGACCGGCGACAAGACGGGGCTGGCATTCCGGCCGGACGTCTATGGGCGTGACAGCTGAATTCAACTGATCCTCCCCTGCAAGGGGAGGTAGCAGACGCGCAGCGGCTGACGGAGGGGTGTCACCGCTGGTCGAATGTGCAACGGAGAGGGTTGCACCCCTCCACCGCCTCCGCCCCCCTGGCAAGGGAGGATCTGACGCTCCGCAAGCGGCTACCCCGCCAACGCCGCCACCGCGATGCGTCGATAGATGCGCGCCAGCATTTCCAGATCGGCCAGCGCCACTGCCTCGTCCAGCTTGTGCATCGTTGCGTTGCACAGGCCGAACTCGATCACGGGCGACAGGTCCTTGAGGAAGCGCGCGTCGGAGGTTCCGCCGCTGGTCGAAAGCTCCGGAACCAGCCCCGTCTCCGCCTCCACCGCATCGGAGACCATGGCCGAGAAGTCACCCGGCTGAGTCAGGAACGCTTCGCCCGAGATCAGCGGACGCGCCGTGCCGCCGTGGCGGGCGGCGACTTCGGCCACGCGAGCAGCGAGGCCGGCGCCTGTGTGCCGGTCGTTGAAGCGGATCGAGATGCGCGCGCTCGCCTTGGCGGGGATCACGTTGTGTGCGGGATTGCCGACCGTCAGGTCCGTCACTTCGAGGTTCGAGGCCTGGAACCAGTCGGTCCCCTCATCGAGCGGCATCGCTTTCAATTCCGCCAGCATGGCGACGAGGCGGGTGATCGGATTGTCCGCCAGGTGCGGGTACGCGACGTGGCCCTGCACGCCTTCGACGTCGAGGAACACGTTGATCGAACCGCGCCGGCCGATCTTGGCCATGTCGCCCAGGCGGTTCACCGAGGTGGGCTCTCCGACCAGGCACAAGTCCGGAATGGCGCCCAGATCGCGCATGCGTTCGATCAGTGCGAGAGTGCCGAACCGTGCCGGCCCCTCCTCGTCTCCCGTGATCACGAAGCTGAGCGTTCCGGCCTCGACAGGGATCTCGCGTGCGGCTGCCGTCATCGCCGCGATCGAGCCCTTCATGTCGACAGCGCCCCGGCCAAAAAGCAGCTCGCCGCGGATCTCGGGCGCGAAGGGCGCGCTGGTCCAGCCTTCCCCGGGCGGCACGACATCGAGGTGGCCGGCGAAGGCGAAGTGGCGCGAACCTGCGGGGCCGCGGCGGATTGCTAGCAGGTTCTCCACCGGTCCGTCGGGCGCTTCGCCGGCCAGGAAGCGGATGACTTCGAAGCCAAGCGGGGCGAGCTGGCCTTCCAGGCAATCGAACACCGCGCCCGTCGCGGGGGTCACGCTGGGGCAGGCCATCAGCGCCTGCGCCAGCTGTGCGACGGTCTGGACGGGTGGAAGTTCGACGGTCTGGCTCATGCCGGTCCCATCGCATATGCGTGTCGCACCACACAAGTGCGCGAGGACCGGATGCCCAGGCTCGACCCCGAAGAGATCGCCGCGACCAATCGCACCGGCTACCCCGCGCCGTTCGACGCAGCTGTGGCGGGCCGGTGGTATCGCCGCCTCGGCCCGGTGGCGGGACTGACGTCGCTGGGCGCCAGCCACGTGACGCTGGAGCCCGGCGCCTGGTCCAGTCAGCGCCACTGGCACGACGACGAGGACGAGCTCCTGGTGATGATCTCAGGCCGCGCAGTGCTGATCGAGGGCCCTGAGGGCGTGCCGCCCACGCGGACCCTGCTCGGCCCCGGCGACACTTGCGTGTGGGCGGCGGGCGACGGCATCTCGCACCATCTGGTGAACGAGAGCGACGCTCCGTGTACTTTCGTGGCGGTGAGCGCCGGCAATCCGGACGGAAGCGGCGGCTACCCCGACATCGACCTCATGTTCGCAGGCGACGATTACCTCCACAAGGATGGGACTTTGTACCCGCCAAAAATGTAAGCCAGGCCCTCGGCCGGCATGCTTCGACCGCAACGCCCAGACCTAGCGCCTGTCCTGTTCAGGTTGACCCTAACTATCTCCGTTCGTGGATAAAGGCGCTTCCGCCTAAGCAGGACGAACTCTAAGCCAAAGCCTCATCCAGCATCCGCGCCAGCCGCAGCCCTGCCTGCTCGATGCGCTGCTGCACCACCGGCAGGCTCGCCTCGATCGCGGGCTCGGGCCAGGTCACCTGCCTGGGCTCCTCGCCTTTGCCGCCCGTGGCACAAGGCACCGTGCCGCCGAATGCCTGCGGGTAGAGGAAATCGCGCGCAATCTGCCAGCTTTCTCGCAGCCAGTCCTCGGGCGTGCCGGTCTGCATCCGCGTCCGCTCGGCCGCATCGTATTGGCGCACGAGCGTCGGTCGGGCGGAGGAGATCGCCCGCTCGGTCATCACCGTGTCCCAGATCGAATGGAGGTTCTTGCCCGGCACGATGCCGTAGCTGGACTTCACCAGGTTGCCGCCCTGGTCGTGGCTGTCGGCACCGTGAAGCGGCTGGTGGATGTCGCCGACGAAATGCGTCACGAAGATCAGCGCCTCCAGCCGCTGCGTGTGCGGCAGCGTTCGGTCAGTCAGGATGCGGCGGTTGCGCTCGATCTGCGCGGTCACGCAGTTGCCATTGGCGCAGTCCGACTTGATGTCGAAGGCGCCGCAGACCGGCTCGTCCTGGTAGTGCCACGGCGAGGTATAGGCCCAGCGCCATTGCTCGCCCTTGATGCAATCTGGCCAGACCGCGGCGTCCTCCAGGCTGCGCACCCGGCACTTGGGCGTGCCGAGTTCGCGGTCATCCCGCAGCAGCACCGCGATCCGCGCGCGCGTGGCCGGCTTGACGTTGTCGAGCGCGATCGCCGCGACGGTGCGGTGTCCGTAGGCGCCCCAGGCCAGCGCCGGTGCGGCCCACAGGCCCGCCAGCGCGGCGAGCAGCAAGGCAAGCCGCCGGATCATTGGCCGACCGGAACCTCGTACTGCTCGATCACCCACTGCTCCGCCTCGGCGGCAGCGACCCACTGGCGCATCCATTCGTGCTCCCACACCGCCTGCATGTAGGAGGCGGCGAAGCCCGGAACGCCGATGCCGTACGTGCGGAAACGGCTGACGACCGGCGCGTAGATCACGTCGGCGGCGCAGAAGGTGCCGAACAGAAACGGCCCGCCCTTCCCGAAGCGCGCCCGCGCCTCGGCCCAGAGCGTCAGGATGCGCACGATGTCGGCGCGCACGTCGCCGTCGATCTCGAGGCCGCTGACTTGCGCGCGCACGTTCATCGGGCAGGTGCGCCGCAGCGGCAGGTAGCTGGAGTGCATCTCCGCCACCATCGAGCGGGCCATCGCGCGCGGCTCGTCATCCTTGGGCCAGAAGCGGTCGCGCCCGACCTTGTCGGCGAGGTATTCAATAATTGCCAGGCTGTCCCACACCACCGCGTCGCCGTCCCACAGGACGGGCACCTTGCCCGACGATGGCGCGAGTTCCTCGGCGCTGCGCTTGCGCTCCTCCCAGTCCTCTCCGAGGATGGGGACGGTCAGCTCCTCGAAGCCGAGGCCAGACTGCTTGACGGCGAGCCAGGCGCGAAGGCTCCAGCTCGAGTAGTTCTTGTTCCCGATGATCAGCTTCATGGGCGGCGTCCCTCTTGCTGCAGGCCCGCGCCTAGAGGTTCAGCCACGGTGTGTCGAGGATGAACGGCCCAGCAGGTCGAGAGCACGCAGGGAACCGGCTCGCGCTTGCGCAGGTTGTTCGCGGCAAGGGAGAAATCGATGTCCAGGACCTTCCTCGTGGCGGTGGCTGTCTTGATAGCGCTGGCGGGCTGCGACGGTTCCGCCGAGGGTGCCAAGATCGCACCCTCACCTAGCGCGTCGAGCGAGCCGCAGAGCGCGGAGGCCGCCGCTGCAAGCGCACCCACTGCCGCCCCGCCTGCCGCTGCGCCGGTTGCTCCGCCCCCGCAGCCCCCCGCTCCTCCTGTCATGCCTGCGCCTCCGCCTCCTCCACCGCCGGTGCTCACGCCAGAGGCGGAGAAGGGTGAGAAAGGCGCACGCAATGTGCTTCTCACTTGGGCGCGAGCGCTGGAGAACCACCAGTTCGGCACCGCATGGGAGCAGTTCGGCCATCCACCCTCCAGCCGCGCCGCCTTCGCGCGCTGGTGGCAGCGGTATCGCACGATCATGGTGACCTTGGGCGAGGGCGTGGTCGAGGGCGGCGCAGGATCGCTCTACTACGAAGTGCCCGCGACAGTGAGCGGCGAGACGGTGCAAGGCCGGCCCTACCGGCTTCAAGGCAACGTGGTGGTACGCCGGGTCAACGACGTCGACGGCGCGACCCCGGCACAGTTGCGCTGGCACATCGACAGCGCGGATCTGAAGGACGTGGGTGCTCGTTAGCGGTCGGGGAGCTCGCGCCTACAATCCCGCGTCGGCGGCGACGATCCTGGCGATCCCCGACCAGTCGATATCCTCGCCTTCGCGAGCAATCGTCGAGAGCAGATGATCGTGCACGACGCCGAGCACGGGCATCGGCACCCGTGCTTCCTCGGCTGCGTTCTTGACAAGTCGCATGTCCTTGAGCCCAAGCGGCGCTGCAAAGCCGGCGGGTCGGAAGGCCTCCTCAACCAGCATCTTGCCGTAGTTGCGATGGACCAAGCCGCCGAACAGCGTCTCTGTGAGCACTTCGTTCAGCGTCGCGCGCTCGATCCCGTTCTTGACGCCGAGCGTCATTGCCTCGGCCATGCTCTCGATCGAGGCCATGATCATGAAGTTGCCGCACAGCTTGACCACGTTTGCCTGGGCAGGCTCTTCGCCGACGGTAAAGGTGCGCTGGCCGATGGCATCGAACAGCGGCTGGACCTGCGCGATGTCCTCGGACGCGCCTGCCGCCACGACGAACAGCTTGCGGGCGGCTGCGGCGTCCGGCCGGCCGAAGACCGGAGCGGAAACGAAGCGCCCACCTGCATTCCGGTGCGCCTCGTCGAGCCGCTTCGCCAGCGTGGGGCTGATGGTGCTGAGCGACACGTGCAGCACAGGCTCTGCGGCCGAGAGCAAACCACCCTCACCGAAGCTCACGGCCTCCAGCGCGGCATCGTCGGCCAGCATCGTGAAGACCACGCCTCCCGGCGCCGTGTCCGCCGGGCAACGTGCAAGCCGCGCGCCTTGCGACACCAGATCGTCGGCCTTGTCGGGACTGCGGTTCCAGAGGCTCACCTGATGGCCGGCCGAGACCAGATTGGCGGCGATCGCATGGCCCATTTGGCCCAGCCCAACAAACCCGACGTCCATCGACAAGCATCCTTTCCGGTAAACCCGCGCCGCAGATGTGGCGCGGGTTTGCCGGCTTTCCAGAGGCTCAGGTGGTTATATCGTCCAGCACCGCGGCGCGCAGTTCGGCGATGCCGAGGCCCTTCTCCGACGAGGTCACGTGCACCACAGGAAACGCCGCCGAGTGCTTGCGCGCCTCTGCCTGCGTGGCGGCGGTGACGGCTTCCAATTCGCTGGCCTTGATCTTGTCCGCCTTGGTCAGGACAATGCGATAGCCGACGGCGGCCTGGTCCAGCATCTCCATCATCTCGCCGTCGACCGGTTTCACACCGTGGCGCGCGTCGATCAGCAGCAGCGTGCGCTTGAGCACCACGCGCCCGCGCAGATAGTCGCGCACCAGCCGGCGCCATTGCTCCACCACGGATGGCGGCGCCTTGGCGAAGCCGTAGCCCGGCATGTCGACCAGGCGGAACACGCGCGGTTCGCCGACATCGAAGAAGTTCAGCTCCTGCGTGCGGCCCGGCGTCACCGACGTGCGCGCGATCGCCTTGCGGTTGGTCAGCGCGTTCAGCAGCGAGGACTTGCCCACGTTCGAGCGGCCGCTCAGCGCGATCTCGGGCGAGACCGGATCTGGCAGGAACTGCAGCTGCGGCGCGCTCTTGAGGAACGTCACCGGCCCGGCGAACAGCTTGCGGGCGGGCTCGAGGTTGTCGGGTTCGTCGGTCATGATGCGCCTTCAATCTTCTGTGCTCCTCCCCCTCAAGGGGGAGGAGCACAGA